>JAGANP010000102.1 GCA_017624175.1 Lachnospiraceae bacterium
AGCCCATCAGCGCCTCCATCCCGGTGGCCTTAAGATATTCCTGCAGGGTAGCATTCTTGGCCTTGGTATAGGGCTTTGCGTTGCGGCCCCGACGGTAAATATCCGCCTCCTCCTCGGTCAGCACATTAGCCAGGGCCTCTATCATGGCTGCCTGGGTTCCCGCTTTTACATATTGTGTGGTCATCCGGTGCAGATGATTGACCGGACGGTTGCCCCGCCGGACTGCCACGCTGCGGATCACCAGCTCATATACCGCATCCCCGATATAGGCCAGGGTCAGCGGCGAATAGGTGCGGATATCCACTTCTTTACATTGAAAACTGCCGCAGATCTGTTCCAGCAGACTTATGCCCTCTTCCATTTTACACCCTCTCGTGTATCCTCCAGCACGATCCCTTGGGAAAGTAATTCCGCCCGGATTGCATCCGCTTTGGCAAAATCCTTTTCCTTTTTGGCGGCCTTACGCTCCTCGATCTTTGACAGAATATACTTCTCCAGCTCCGCATCCACCTGGTTCTCCGCCGCTTTGGCAGCATGGGCCGTGGTCAGATTCAGGGAAAGCACCTGGTCGAAGCTCTCCGCCAGCGCATACTTGGTGGCATCGGATATGTCCGCTTTCAGCATATCATATAGCACGGTGATCGCCATGGAGGAATTCAGATCGTCACAAATGGCCGACTCAAATTTTTCCCGATAGGCACGGTACTGCTCCTGATCCAACTCTCCCTCCTGCTGCAGGGAACCGATACGCTTCACCAGCTTCTCATAGGCGGCGCTCATATTGTCCAGCACCTCGTAGGAGAATTCCAGGGGCTTGCGGTAATGGGACTGCAGGCAGAACATCCGGTACACCACCGGATCGTAGCCCTTGCTCTCCAGCAGGGAAACCGTCAGGAAATCCCCCTTGGACTTGCTCATCTTGCCGGATTTATCGTTCAGATGATGTACATGGAACCAGTAGTTGCACCATTTATGTCCCAGATAGGACTCGCTCTGGGCAATCTCGTTGGTATGGTGAGGGAAAATATTATCCACGCCGCCGCAGTGAATGTCCATATACTCTCCCAGATGCTTCATGCTGATGCAGGAGCATTCAATATGCCAGCCCGGATAGCCCAGTCCCCAGGGGCTTTCCCATTTCAGCTCCTGATCGTCGAATTTGGACTTGGTAAACCACAGCACAAAATCGCTCTTGTTTCGTTTGTTCTCATCCTCATCCACATCGTCACGCACGCCCACCAGCAGCTCCTGCTCGTTCTGATTGGAGAATACATAGTACTCCTCCAGCTTGGAGGTATCAAAATAAATATTGCCTCCCTGCTCATAGGCATAGCCTTTCTCCAGCAGCGTCTCAATCATATGGATGAACTCGGGGATACAGTTGGTAGCAGGCTCCACCACATCGGGAGTCTTGATATTCAGCTTCGCACAATCCTGGAAAAAAGCGTCGGTATAGAACTTTGCAATCTCCATCACGGTCTTATGCTCCCGCTTTGCCCCCTTCAGCATCTTATCCTCTCCGGTATCCGCATCACTGGACAGATGCCCCACATCCGTGATATTCATGACCCGCTTCACATCATAGCCAATATAGCGCAGGGTCTTCTCCAGCAGATCCTCCATAATATAGCTGCGCAAATTGCCGATATGCGCAAAATGATACACCGTGGGACCGCAGGTATACATGGCCACTTTGCCGTCCACATTGGGAATAAACTGCTCGACTTTCCTGGTCAATGTGTTGTAAAAACGTAACTTGTTCTCCATCTTCTTATGCCCTCTCTTTACTCAAATCCGGATCTTCTCACATCTCTGGCTGGAGAATGCCCGCTTTTGGCATTCTCCGGATGTGAGAGGTAGAAGTTCTGTGCGACACAGCCTTTGCTGTGAGCATTAGAACTTCTTCTCACATCAAATGCCCTGGCCCTTAAACTCAATCGTCACATCCTCCGGCCTTTTCCTGCTCACCTGTTCCTGCAGCAGCCTGAGCTGCTGTTCCATATTCAGCAGCCTGTTGGTCAGCTCCGTATTGGCCCTCTGCAGGCTGGTGATATCCTCTCTGACCGGATCCGGCAGCGCCTGATCCAGATCCTCCCGGGGCAGCACCTGATTGCAGCGCTTGACCACACGTCCCGGCACGCCCACCACCGTGGAGCCCGGCGGCACCTCCGACAGCACCACGCTTCCTGCGCCGATCTTGGAATTGGCGCCGATGGTAAAAGAGCCCAGCACCTTAGCACCGGCGCTGATCATCACATTGTCCTCCACCGTGGGATGGCGCTTGCCATGCTCCTTACCGGTACCGCCCAGCGTCACACCCTGGTAGATGGTCACATTGTCCCCGATAATGGCAGTCTCCCCGATGATGACCCCGTTGCCGTGATCAATAAACAGCCCCTTGCCGATCCGGGCGCCGGGATGAATCTCAATGCCCGTCTTCCGTACCTCTCTCTGGGACACATATCTGGCCAGGAAAAAATGATTTTTCAGATATAGCTTATGGGCAATGCGGTAGTGCATCATGACCTTAAAGCTGGG
>JAGANP010000103.1 GCA_017624175.1 Lachnospiraceae bacterium
ATGAGTATTCTTTATAAGGCCCATCCGGATGACGTGAAGCTGATCATGGTGGATCCCAAGGTGGTGGAGCTCAGTGTTTACAATGGGATTCCCCATCTGCTGATCCCTGTGGTAACGGACCCCAAGAAAGCCTCTGCGGCACTGCATTGGGGCGTGTCCGAGATGACGGAGCGGTATAAAAAATTTGCGGACTTTAATGTCCGGGATCTGAAGGGCTATAACAAGAAGGTGGAGTCCATGCGGGAGAGCGGTGATCCGGAGGCTCCCGCCAAGATGCCCCAGATTGTGATTATTATGGACGAGCTGGCAGATCTGATGATGGTAGCTCCCGGTGAGGTAGAGGAGTCCATCTGCCGTCTGGCACAGCTGGCGAGAGCGGCAGGCATTCACCT
Source organism: Lachnospiraceae bacterium (assembly GCA_017624175.1). Taxonomy (GTDB): domain Bacteria; phylum Bacillota; class Clostridia; order Lachnospirales; family Lachnospiraceae; genus Acetatifactor. The sequence continues at coordinate 393 of JAGANP010000103.1, forward strand.
GATCATAGCCACCCAGCGGCCCAGTGTGGATGTCATCACCGGACTGATCAAGGCCAATATGCCCAGCCGTGTGGCTTTTTCCGTATCCAGCGGCGTGGATTCCCGCACGATTCTGGATATGAACGGTGCGGAGAAGCTGCTGGGAAAGGGAGACATGCTGTTTTATCCCCAGGGCTATTCTAAACCGGCCCGGATACAGGGGGCCTTTGTATCGGATAAGGAAGTGTCCGATGTGGTGGATTTCCTGAAAAATCAGGCTCTGGGCAATACTTATGCGTCGGATATCGAGGAGCAGCTGAAAAATATGGGCAGCGCAAGCGGAGCAGCCTCCGGCGGCGGAGATGAAAAGGACGAGTACTTTGAGGAGGCCGGCCGTTTTATCATTGATAAGGACAAGGCATCCATCGGCATGCTGCAGCGTGCGTTCAAGATCGGTTTCAACCGTGCTGCCCGGATCATGGAGCAGCTCCATGATTACGGCGTTGTGGGGGAGGAAGAGGGTACCAAGCCCCGAAAGATCCTGATGAGCATGGAAGAATTTGAACAGCTGTTAGAGGAAATATAGCAGAATAATGAGGAGGAGATACATCATGAAGACAGACATCCAGATTGCACAGGAGGCGGTGATGGAACCCATTGCACTGGTGGCAGAGCGTATGGGGATCCCCCAGGAGGAGTTAGAGCTTTACGGCAGATATAAGGCTAAAATTTCTAACGATTGTTTGAAGAAGCTTCAGGATCAGCCGGAGGGAAAGCTGATTCTGGTGACGGCCATCAATCCCACACCGGCCGGGGAGGGAAAGACCACGATTACGGTAGGCCTGGGAGAAGCTTTCGGACAGCTGGGGAAAAAGGCAGTGATCGCTCTTCGGGAGCCCTCCCTGGGACCCTGCTTTGGGATCAAGGGCGGAGCTGCAGGAGGCGGATATGCCCAGGTGGTGCCCATGGAGGATCTGAATCTGCATTTCACCGGGGATTTTCATGCCATTACCAGCGCCAACAATCTGCTGGCGGCGTTGCTGGACAATCATATTCAGCAGGGCAACGAACTGCAGATTGATACCCGTCAGATCGTGTGGAAGAGATGCATGGATATGAATGACCGTGTGCTGCGCAATATTGTGGTGGGTATGGGCGCCAAGACGGACGGTGTGGTCAGAGAGGATCATTTCGTGATTACCGTTGCCTCGGAGATTATGGCGATCCTGTGCCTGGCTACGGATATGAAAGATCTGAAGGACAGGCTGTCCCGTATCGTGGTGGCCTATAACTATGCAGGAGAACCGGTAACAGCCGGGCAGCTGCAGGCAGTGGGCGCTATGGCGGCACTGCTGAAAGACGCCATCAAGCCCAACCTGATCCAGACCCTGGAGCATACGCCGGCGCTGGTGCATGGCGGTCCCTTTGCCAATATCGCTCATGGCTGCAACTCTGTGATTGCCACAAAGGCGGCAATGAAGCTGGCGGATTACTGTATCACGGAGGCGGGCTTTGGTGCAGATCTGGGGGCGGAGAAATTTTTTGATATCAAGTGCCGGGAAGCGGGACTATCTCCCGATGCGGTAGTGCTGGTTGCCACGATCAAGGCTTTGAAGTATAATGGTGGTGTGCCCAAGAATGAATTGTCTGCGGAGAATCTGGAGGCGCTGCAGAAAGGTATTGTGAATCTGGAGAAGCATATAGAGAATTTGCAGAAATACGGTGTTCCCGTGGTGGTGGCTCTGAACGCCTTTACGGCGGACACGGAGGCGGAGATCGCCTATGTGAAGCAGTTCTGCGAAGACAGGGACTGTGAATTTGCTCTGGCAAAGGTATGGGAGCAGGGCGGTCAGGGCGGTATTGCACTGGCGGAGAAAGTACTGAAGACCCTGGAGCAGAAAAAAAGCAATTTCCATGTACTGTATGAGGATGATCTGCCTCTGCGGGACAAGATCACCAGGGTGGCAAAGGAGATCTACGGCGCAGGCAGTGTGAAGTTTGCTCCGGCAGCGGCGAAACAGCTTAAGCGCCTGGAGGAACTGGGCTATGGGAATCTGCCGGTATGTATGGCGAAAAATCAGTATTCCCTGTCCGATGATCCCACGCTGCTGGGACGGCCTGAGAATTTTGAATTAAATATCCGGGAGGTCTATGTATCTGCCGGTGCAGGCTTTGTGGTGGTGCTGACCGGTGCGGTGATGACCATGCCCGGCCTGTCCAAGACCCCTGCCGCCTATGGAATTGATGTAAATGACGAGGGACGTATCACGGGACTGTTCTGAGTATACGCACAGGATTTTGCGCAGAAAGTCCGGCTGTTTGTAAGGGAGAGGAAAATGACACAGATTATTGACGGAAAGAAAATCAGTGCAGAGATCAAGGAAGAATTAAAGGAGCAGGTAGCTGCTTACAAGGCTCTGGGAAAGGAGATCTGTCTGGCCGTGATACAGGTCGGCGATGATCCGGCGTCCTCCGTTTACGTACGGAACAAAAAGAATGCCTGCGCCTATATCGGGATCAATTCCCTGGCTTATGAACTGCCCGGGGAGACCACAGAGGAGGAATTGCTCTCCTTGATTGAAGAGTTAAATCATAAGGCAGAGGTAAACGGGATCCTGGTACAGCTTCCCCTGCCGGAGCAGATCAATGAGGAAAAGGTATTGAATGCCATCAGTCCTCTGAAGGATGTGGATGGGTTTCATCCGGTAAATGTGGGTTCCCTGTGTATCGGGAAAAAGGGATTTGTGTCCTGCACACCTGCAGGCGTTATAGAACTGCTGAAACGTTCCGGCATCTCCATCAGCGGTAAGGAATGTGTGGTGGTAGGCCGCAGTAATATTGTAGGTAAGCCCATGGCCCTGCTGCTTCTGCGGGAAAACGGCACGGTGACCGTTGCACACAGCAGGACCCGGGAGCTTAAGGCAGTGACCCGCCGGGCAGATATCCTGGTGGTGGCGGTCGGAAAACCGCAGATGATCACAGCGGATTATGTGAAAGAGGGAGCGGTGGTCATTGATGCGGGAATCCACCGGAATGAAAACAATAAATTATGCGGCGACGTGGACTATGCCTCTGTGGCCCCCCATTGCAGCGCCATTACTCCGGTTCCCGGCGGCGTGGGCCCCATGACCATCGCCATGCTGATGAAAAACTGCGTGGAAAGTGTGTCGTATCAGTGACCTTAGTTTGAAGAAAGGGCGTGGTAATTCGTATGAATTGTCCGAGATGCGGGGCTCAGATAGCTGAGGGCTCTCTCTATTGTACAGCCTGCGGAGAAGATATCCATATTGTCCCTGACTTTGAACCGGAGGTGGAACAAAGTATGCGGGATACCATGGATCAGATCATGGAAGAATTACAGGAATCCCGGACATCCGAGAAAAAGGAGCCTGAAAAGCCCCGAAAAAAAAGCTATTGGGGATGGATTGCCGTTTTTTTCTGTCTGCTGATTGCAGTACTGGCCGGAATTATTTTCGGTGTCTGGTATCATAGGGGGCATTCCGCAGAATATCAGCTGGCCCGTGCGGCGGAGTGCTTCCAGGCACAGGATTATGAACAGGCCGTAAATTATTATCTTCGTTCAAAGGAACTGGGTAATACGGACCCGGAGATTGATTTCGCACTGGCTGACTGCTACAATTCCATGGATAATGTGGGCGGCTATGAAAACCAGCTGCTGATGCTGATTGAGAGCGGCACATTGGATCAGGGACAGCTGGAAAGGGCCTATGCGGGGCTGATCAACTCCTATCGAACCAGAAATGATTACCAGACGATTGACAGTTTGCTGAATGCCTGCGATAATGACAGTATTAAAAGTAAATATCAGAATTTTCAGGCAAAGCCGCCGGAGATGAGTTATGAGGAAGGATATTATCAGGAGATCCTGCCCCTGAAGCTTTCTTCCAACACGGCGGGAACCATTTACTATACGCTGGACGGGTCTGAGCCGGATCAGGACAGTCTGGTCTATACGGCGCCGATTTTTCTGGATAACGGAGAACATATCATAAAGGCGATATTTGTCAACGAGTATGGCCTGGTCAGCGATGTGGCAACCAAAAGATATCAGATCGAGCTGCAGATCCCCATTGCACCGGAGGTACTGACTGCCAGCGGCGAGTACAGCAGACCAACGCTGATTCAGATTAATTGTGAGGATGATGAGAGTGTTTATTATACCACCGACGGAACCGTTCCGACGGACAGATCCACCCGGTATACAGGCCCGTTTTATATGCCTCTGGGGGACACCCAATATTGTTTCGCAATCATTGAGGAAGATGGTATTGTGGGGGAGGTCACAGAGCGCTCTTACAGCCTGCATCTGAATACGGATATCAGCGTGGAGATGGCCAGCGTGACCGTGTATAATGCGATGATGCAGACCGGCAGGATCCGGGATTATGAGGGACATGCAGGAGAAAATAACATCTATCAGTATCGGTTCCAGTATCCAATGACAATCGACGAAGAAGACTATTATCTTTTTGCAGAGCTGCATGTGGACGAAACCGGAGGCAGTATCCGAACAGGCAGCTTTTACGTGGTACAGGCCTATACCTGCATCTGCTATAAACTGCAGATTGATGAAAATAACAACTATAGTATAGTTGAGATTTTATAAAGAAAAACAGCGGAACTTAAAATGGAGGGCGAGAATATGTACAGGATTTTAAAAGCAGAGGAATTGACTACCAATATCTATCTGATGGAAGTGGAAGCTGAGCGGGTGGCAAAACATTGTCTCCCGGGCCAGTTTGTGATCGTGCGGATGGATGAGGACGGGGAAAGGATTCCGCTGACCATCTGCGATTATGACAGGGAGAAAGGAACTATTACCATTGTATTTCAGATCGTGGGAGCATCCACTCAGATGATGGCCGCTCTGAAAGCCGGAGACAGCTTCCATGACTTTGTGGGCCCCTTAGGCTGCGCTTCGGAGTTTGTCAGGGAAGATCTGGAGAGTCTGAAACAGAAAAAGCTGCTGTTTGTAGCAGGCGGTGTGGGCACGGCGCCCGTGTACCCACAGGTAAAATGGCTTCATGAGCACGGCATTGCAGCGGATGTGATCGTGGGCAGCAAGACCAAGGATCTGCTGATCCTGGAAAAAGAGATGGAAGCGGTAGCGGGTAACCTGTATGTGACCACCGATGACGGCTCCTACGGCAGAAGCGGCATGGTGACCCAGACCATCAAGGATCTGGTGGCAGAGGGAAAACAGTATGACCAGTGCGTAGCCATCGGCCCCATGATTATGATGAAATTTGTATGCATGCTGACAAAAGAACTGAAGATCCCCACGATTGTCAGCCTCAATCCCATCATGGTGGATGGTACCGGTATGTGCGGCGCCTGCCGTGTGACCGTGGGCGGCAAGGTAAAATTTGCCTGTGTGGACGGACCGGAGTTTGACGGACATCAGGTGGATTTCGATGAGGCAATGAGCCGCCAGCAGATCTACAGAACCGAAGAGGGCAGAGCTTTCTTAAAGGCCAAGGAGGGGGCGACCCATCACGGCGGCTGCGGCAACTGCAACGGCTGATATGATGTGAGAAGAGTAGCATTATGATGCTGAGACGAGAAAATACGCAAGGGAATGATTTGGAGGATGGAGATGGACGTATTAAAGAAAGTGCCTGTCAGAGAGCAGGATGCA
>JAGANP010000104.1 GCA_017624175.1 Lachnospiraceae bacterium
GGCTATTCTTAAAACATAATATAAAGAAAAGAGGAAAAGAGTATGCGTTTTTTCATTGATACCGCAAAGGTAGAAGACATCAAGAAAGCCAATGACATGGGGGTAATCTGCGGCGTTACCACCAATCCCTCCCTGATTGCCAAGGAGGGCAGAGTGTTTGAGGAGGTTATCGCTGAGATCGCTTCCATCGTGGACGGCCCCATCAGCGGCGAGGTTAAGGCTACCACCGTTGATGCAGAGGGAATGATCAAGGAAGGCAGAGCTATCGCAGCAATCCATCCCAATATGGTGGTAAAGATCCCCATGACCGTAGAAGGCCTGAAAGCCTGTAAGGTGCTGACCGCAGAGGGCATCAAGACCAATGTAACCCTGATTTTCTCCGCTAACCAGGCGCTGCTGGCAGCAAGAGCAGGCGCTACCTATGTATCTCCTTTCCTGGGACGTCTGGATGACATCAGCCAGAGAGGTGTGGATCTGATCAGAGAGATTTCCGATATTTTTGCAGTTTGCGATGTGGATACCCAGATTATCGCAGCAAGCGTGCGCAATCCCATCCATGTGACAGACTGTGCTCTGGCTGGTGCGGACATTGCTACCGTTCCCTACAGCGTAATCGAGTAGATGACCAAGCATCCGCTGACCGATGCCGGCATCGCTAAGTTCCAGGCAGACTACAAGGCTGTATTCGGGGAATAAAAATAAGCTTGCCGTTATGAAAAACTTTCCATTATATTTTTTGCAATGCCGCTAATACTAAGACCAAGATAAGCGATGACAAATCACTTAGACGGCAAGGTCAGAAAGGACCAGCGGGAACGCCAGGATAAGTGAGGGTCTCACTTATCTTGGAAATAGATTGCAAATAAAAACAGAAATCATATGGAGGTGAAACAAAATGGCAAGCAGATCTAATAGAGTAGAAGTTCCTGAAGCTAAGGCAGCAATGGATCGTTTCAAGACCGAGGTTGCTTCTGAGCTGGGTGTAAACCTGAAAGAGGGTTACAATGGTGACCTGACCTCTAGAGAGGCTGGTTCTATCGGCGGCGAGATGGTTCGTCAGATGATCAAGAAGCAGGAAGAGCAGATGAAGTAATCCGCTTTATCCGGCAATAATAAAAGGGCTGTTGCAGCAATGCAGCAGCTCTTTTTTAAATGTCCGCTGCTGCGGTGATAAGGTTCCATTATGTAAACAACGCTTGCACTATGGGAATTCCTGTGTTAGAATGGTAAAAATTGAATATGTAACATTCAGGTGTCGGAGCAATCAGCAATTAGGATTGGCTCAGGTGAAAAGGGAAACAGGTGCAAGTCCTGTACGAACTCGTCACCGTAATTAGGGAGTAGAAGCCGATATATCACTGGGAAACTGGGAAGATGGCCAATGCGATGATCTTTAAGCCGGGAGACCTGCCTGGATGTTGTACAGAAACGTTTGTTTCAGGCCACGAGTAACTGGTTGTACGTATAAACCGTATGGGTTCGCCATGCGTTTATTTGTGTACAACTCCTTTACCGATAGCAATATCAGGCAAAGGGGTTTTCTTTTTGAACCGTTTTTTTTGTGTGCATACAGGAATTTCGTTTCTGCAGCAGCTACATATTTGATTGAAATTATACCGCAGGAAACTGCAGAAACGAGGAGAAAGAGTTATGAAAAAACGGTTAGCAGTAATGCTGGCAGCAGCACTGAGCGTATGCTGCCTTGCAGGCTGCGGCGCATCGGATGCGCAGCAGGAAACAACAAACGGCACCATTCAGGAGGAGAGTATGGTTTCCGAGGAAGAGACCTCCCAGGAGGAAACAGATGAGCAGGAGGAAACCGGAGAACAGACACAGGAGCAGGCGGATGCGGATACGGCGATCCTGGTAGTCAGCTTCGGAACCAGCTATAATGACAGCAGGGATATTACCATCGGCGCCATCGAGGAGGCCATTGCGGCTGCCTATCCCCAGTACGAGGTGCGCAGGGCATTTACCAGTCAGATTATCATTGATATTCTGAAAGAACGGGACAATCTGTACATTGATAATGTGACGGAGGCTTTAGACAGAGCCGTGGCAGACGGCATAAAGGAGCTGATTGTGCAGCCCACCCATCTGATGAACGGCTACGAGTATACGGATCTGGCCAGGGAGCTGGCGGATTATCTGAACCGGTTTGACAAGATCATACTGGCGGAGCCGCTGCTGACAAGCGATGCGGATTTCGAAGCAGTGGTAAAGGCAATCACCGAGAAGACCGCTTCCTATGATGACGGTGAAACAGCGATCTGCTTCATGGGACACGGAACCGAGGCGGACTCCAATGCCGTATATGCCAAGCTGCAGGACAAGCTGGACGAGGGCGGATATGTGAACTATTATATCGGTACCGTGGAGGCCGAACCCTCTCTGGATGATGTGGTGGAAGCTCTTGCGGCAAACGGAGGCTATACAAAGGTAGTGCTGGAGCCCCTGATGGTCGTGGCCGGAGATCATGCCAACAACGATATGGCCGGTGAGGAGGAGGATTCCTGGAAGACCGTGCTGGAAAATGAGGGCTATGAGGTAGAGTGTCTGATTGAGGGCCTGGGCCAGATCGAAGCGATTCAGGATATCTATGTGGAGCACCTGAAGACCGCCGTAGAAGCAGGAACCGCCTTTGCAGGCGTGGAGAGAGCGGAGACAGGCAGCGCAATTACCGAGCTGACGGACGGCACCTACAAGATTGATGTAGAGTCCAGCTCTTCCATGTTCAATATTGTAAAGGCGGAGCTGACAGTGGCAGGCGATGACATGACCGCTGTGATTACCCTCAGCGGAACCGGCTATTCCAAGCTTTATCTGGGTACCGGCGAGCAGGCAGCCGCAGCCGACGAGGCAGACTGCATTGCCTTTGTAGAAGACGCCGAGGGCGCTTATACCTATACCCTGCCGGTAGCTGCTCTGGATCAGCCCATTGACTGCGCAGCTTACAGCAGTAAGAAGGAAGAGTGGTACGATCGTCAGATCACATTCCTCTCCGCTACGCTTACAGAGGCAGGAGAGGACACCGGGGCTTCGCAGGAGGCACAGGGAGAAGCGGCACCGGCAGAGGTTTCTGACGGTACTTACACCATAGAAGTAACCCTGGAGGGCGGCAGCGGAAAGGCCACCGTGCTTTCTCCTGCGGCCATCACCATAGAGGGTGACAGCATGACTGCAAGGATCGAGTGGAGCAGTTCCAATTATGACTATATGCTTGTGGACGGGGAAAAGTATCTGCCGGTCAATACGGAGGGAAATTCCGTATTTGAGATCCCCGTTGCCGCTCTGGATACGGCGCTGGAGGTGATCGGGGATACCGTGGCCATGAGCACGCCTCATGAGGTGGAATATACCCTGACGTTCCATTCCGATACGATGCTTGCAGCAGAATAAGAGGAATTCATAATGACAGGAAGAAAAAAGATAACGGCGATCGCCTGTCTGCTTTTGGCGGGACTGCTGGGGCTTGGCAGCTGCGGCAGTCCCTCTTCCCGTTCACAGGGCGTAGAAGCAGCCGGGGCGGAGACGGTGGAGATCCAGGCCGCAGCTTCGGAGCAGGGAACCCGGGAACCGTCGGCAGAGGAGAACGCCGGTCTGGTGTATGAGAGCAGCATGGAGCTGCAGTATGCGGAGAATTTCTCCGTGGATTATTATCAGGGAGGGTATACCCTGCTGACCATAAAGGACGGCACCCGGATTCTGACGGTGCCGGAGGGAAAAGAGGCGCCGGAGGGTCTGGAGGAGGATGTGCTGGTGCTGCAGCAGCCGGTGAAAAACCTCTATCTGGTAGCGTCCGCTTCGATGGATATGTTTGCAGCGCTGGATGCGCTGGATACCATCCGGCTTTCAGGTCAGAAAGAGGAGGGCTGGTATATCGAAGCGGCCAGGGAAGCCATGGCTGCGGGAGATATCCTATATGCCGGAAAATATAATAAACCCGATTATGAGCTGATTGTGTCGGAGAACTGCACGCTGGCCATAGAAAACATGATGATCTCCCATTCCCCGGAGGTCATTGAGATGCTGGAGGATTTTGGCATCCCTGTGATGATAGAATATTCCAGCTATGAGTCCCATCCTCTCGGCCGTGTGGAGTGGATCCGGTTCTACGGCGCCCTGGTGGGAAAGGAAGAGGAGGCGGAGCAGGCGTTTGCAGAGCAGGTGCAGATCCTGGAGGAGGTAACGGCACAGGAGAAAACCGGTAAGACGGTGGCCTTTTTCTATATTACCTCCAACGGTCTGGTGCAGGTGCGGCAAAGCTCTGACTATATTCCGAAAATGATTGAGCTGGCAGGGGGCAGATACATTTTTGATCAGCTGGGAGATCCCGAATCCAGCCGTTCCACCCTGAATATGCAGATCGAGGAGTTTTATAACGGCGCCCGGGACGCCGATTATCTCATCTACAACAGCTCCATAGACGGCGGTGTGACCACTGTGGAGGGACTTCTGGAGAAATGTGCGCTGCTGGAGGACTTCAAGACGGTGCAGGAGGGCAATGTCTGGTGCACCACCAACGATATGTACCAGCAGTCCATGTCCATTGGCTACATGATTGAGGATATACATCATATGCTCCAGGGGGAAGAAGAGGGGATGCGGTATCTGTTCCGGTTAAATTAGCCTGGAGGAAGGAACGATACAGATTAGTGCAGTGCCGCCGGTAGAACCCGGCACAGGCATGGAGAGGGAAGAATGCAGCGAAAGAGGAAAGTACGGTACATGGCGGCGTTTCTGCTGCTGGCAGCGGGAACGGTATTTTTTTTCATACTGAATATCTGCATCGGAACGGTGGAGATTTCCCCGGCGGATATTCTGCAAAGGATCACCGGGCAGGGAGCGGACAGAACCGCTGAGAGGATTGTCTGGGATATCCGTATGCCCAGGGCGTTGGCGGCTCTGATCCTGGGCGGCGCACTGGGACTGGCCGGGTATCTGCTGCGGACCTTTTTTCATAATCCCATTGCCGGTCCCTTTGTGCTGGGAATTTCCTCCGGGGCCAAGATGGTGGTGGCGCTGGTCATGGTTTTTCTCATGGGACGGGCCGTCAGAGTCAGCTCGGCGGCAATGATCATGGCGGCGTTCCTGGGGGCCATGCTCTCAATGGGGTTTGTGCTCCTGATGTCCAGAAGAGTAAGCCGGATGTCCATGCTGGTGGTCAGCGGCGTCATGATCGGCTATATCTGCTCCGCCGTGACGGAGCTGGTGGTAACCTTTGCCGACGATGCGGATATCGTGAATCTGCATAACTGGTCCAGAGGAAGCTTTTCCGGGATGAACTGGGAAAATGTGTCGGTGATGGCGGGGGTCGTTGCGGTCGCCTCCTGCGCAGTTTTTCTGCTGGCCAAGCCCCTGAGCGCCTATCAGCTGGGAGAAGCGTATGCCCGGAACATGGGCGTTAATGTCCGGCTGCTGCGTATGCTGCTGGTGCTGCTGTCCAGCTTCCTGTCGGCCTGCATCGTGGCCTATGCGGGCCCCATCTCCTTTGTGGGGGTTGCAGTGCCCCATCAGGTGAAGAATCTTCTGGGA
>JAGANP010000105.1 GCA_017624175.1 Lachnospiraceae bacterium
AACTGATCACGGGCAAGACGCACCAGATCCGGGCCCATCTGGCCTCCATAGGTCATCCGCTGATTGGGGACGGCAAATATGGGGACGCAAAGGTCAATCAGCTGCTGAAACAGCGCTTTGGCCTGTCCTGGCAGCTGCTTCATGCCCAACGGCTGGAATTCCCGCCCTTAGAGGGAGCGCTGGCCGCCCTGAGCGGCCGGCAGATCCAGGCGCCGCTGCCTGAACTCTATAAGAAGATCCTGGCGGGAATGCAGAGCATCGGAAACTAACGGATACACAGGAGGAAAGCAATGGCAACATGGAATTCCCGGGGCCTGAGAGGTTCCACGCTGGAGGATATGGTCAACCGCACCAACGAAAGGTATGCGGAGGGCGGTCTGGCACTGATCCAGAAGATTCCCACCCCCATCACTCCTATTAAGATGGATCAGGCGACCCGGCATATCACCCTGGCGTATTTTGAACAGAAGAGTACGGTGGATTATATCGGTGCGGTACAGGGGATTCCGGTGTGCTTCGACGCCAAGGAATGCGCCGTGGACACCTTTTCCCTGCAGAATATCCATGAGCATCAGGTACAGTTCATGGAGCGCTTTGAACAGCAGGGGGGCGTGGCATTTTTTCTGATCTATTATACCCATAAGGATCAGCTGTATTATCTGCCCTTTGCGGATCTGCTTAAGTTCTGGAGACGGGCTAAGGAGGGCGGGCGCAAGAGCTTTCGCTATGAGGAGCTGGACCCCCGTTTTGTTTTGCCCAAAAAGCAGGGGATTCTGGTTCCCTATCTGGATATGCTGCAGCTGGATCTGGAGCTGCGGGAAAGTTAGGGGTTGACAGATACTAAGGTTTTCGTTATACTACAAGAAGTTCGTTCTTTCACGTGCTACCTAATTAGCACTGTACAGCACTAAAGTACATAAAACAGAGCATGACGGAAAGGTTTATGGATTATGGATATGAGCAAGAAGCTGTTGCATACGCCCGAGGGCGTAAGGGATATTTATGGCAGAGAATATGCGGGGAAGCTGTATGTAGAGCAGAAACTTCACGATACCATCATCAGCTATGGATATGAGGATATCCAGACGCCCACTTTTGAATATTTTGATGTATTTTCCAGAGAAATCGGTACCACCCCCTCCAGGGAGCTGTATAAATTTTTTGACAAGGAGGGCAATACGCTGGTGCTGCGCCCGGATTTTACCCCCTCTATTGCCCGCTGTGCGGCCAAGTATTTTATGGAGGCGCAGGAGCCCATCCGGTTCTGCTATCTGGGCAATACCTTTACCAATACCTCCAATCTCCAGGGAAAATTAAAGGAGGTCACCCAGATCGGTGCGGAGCTGATTAATGAGGAAAGTGTGGAAGCGGATGCGGAGATGATCAGCCTGGTCATTGAGGCGCTGAAGAGCACCGGTCTGAAGCAGTTCCAGGTCAGCGTGGGCCAGGTGGAGTATTTTAAAGGAATCTGTCAGGAAGCCGGGCTGGACGGGGAGACGGAGGAGCAGCTGCGGGAGTACATCTCCGGCAAGAATTATTTTGACTCAGAGGAGCTGCTTTCCCAGAAAGAGGTACCGGAGCCTTACTGCAGCACCCTGTTGAAAGCGGCGGATCTGTTCGGCTCCATTGATTCCCTGAAAAAAGCCAGAGAATCCGTCCATAACAGCCGTTCCCTGGCGGCCATTGACCGGCTGGAGGCCATCTATGAGGTGCTGAAGCTCTATGGGGTGGAGGAGTATGTGTCCTTTGACCTGGGAATGCTCAGCAAATACCATTATTATACCGGGATTATTTTTAAGGCTTTTACCTATGGAGTGGGAGCGCCCATCGTCAAGGGGGGCCGCTATGATAAGCTGCTGCAGCAGTTCGGTAAGGAGGCACCGGCCATCGGCTTTGCCATGGTCATTGATGATGTGCTGGAGGCGGTGCAGTACCAGAGGGCAGAGCTGCCCGGAGGCACAGAGCGGAAAGTACTGGCTTATACGGAGCAGAATTATGCGGAGAAGCTGCAGGAGGCCCGGGAAAGCCGCAGACAGGGGATTCCAACCCTGCTGATCCGGGAGAGGGGATAAAGGGCAGGAATGCGCCTGTGCGGCGATGGTTTGAAAAAGAAGAAATGCGAAGACAGGGAGCAGAATATGAGTGACGAGAGATATTTGACCTTTGCACTGGGGAAAGGCCGTCTGGCCAGCAAGACCCTGGAATTGTTTGAGCAGATCGGCATTACCTGTGAGGAGATGAAAGATAAGAACTCCCGGAAGCTGATCTTTGTCAATGAGGAGCTGAAGCTCCGGTTTTTCCTGGCCAAGGGGCCGGATGTGCCCACTTATGTGGAGTATGGCGCCGCCGATATCGGCGTGGTGGGCAGGGATACCATCATGGAGGAGAA
>JAGANP010000106.1 GCA_017624175.1 Lachnospiraceae bacterium
AATGGACGGTTTCGGCGTCAACGAGGGAATCATTGTGATGGCGGCTACCAACCGTGTGGATATTCTGGATCCTGCGATTCTGCGTCCCGGCCGTTTTGACCGCAAGGTGGCTGTGGGCAGGCCGGATGTTCGTGGCAGAGAGGAGATCCTGCGGGTACATGCCCGCAATAAAGCGCTGGCGGAAAATGTGGATCTGGAGAGAGTGGCGCAGACCACTGCGGGCTTTTCCGGCGCAGATCTGGAGAACCTGATGAACGAGGCCGCCATCCATGCGGCAAAGCAGGACAGAGCCTTTGTGCAGCAGGAGGATATCGAGGCCGCTTTTGTCAAGGTGGGGATCGGCGCAGAGAAAAAGAGCCGTATTATTTCCGATAAGGAAAAGAAGATCACCGCATATCACGAGGCGGGGCATGCGATCCTGTTCCATGTGCTGCCGGATGTGGGCCCGGTGCATACAGTGTCCATCATCCCTACGGGACTGGGGGCAGCAGGCTACACCATGCCTCTGCCGGAAAAGGATGAAATGTTCCTGACCAAGGGGAAGATGCTGCAGGATATCATGGTGTCCCTGGGCGGGCGGATTGCCGAGGAGATTATCTTCAAGGATATCACCACAGGCGCTTCCAGCGATATCAAAAAAGCCACCAAGGAAGCCCGCCGGATGGTAACCCGTTACGGAATGTCCGATAATATCGGTGTGATCTGCTATGATGACGACGATGACGAAGTGTTTATCGGTAAGGATCTGGCCCATGCCAAGAGCCACAGTGAAGCCGTTTCCGGTGAAATTGACAGAGAGGTTAAAGCAATTATTGACGAGTGCTATGCCAAGGCCAAGGCATTGATCCTGGAGCATGAGAATGTGCTGCACAGCTGTGCGAAGCTTCTGCTGGAGAAAGAGAAGATTGGCCAGGAAGAGTTTGAGGCATTATTCCAGACAGCTTAGTTGGTTGTTTTGCACAAAAACGAATGGGTAAATTTGTAATATTTGTGAAAAATGAGACTAGGCAAATTGGAGGGCGCATGCTATTATAATATGCGTAACCCCCCAATACATTATATAGTTTTTGCTATACCCCATAAGAAAGAAATACCTTCTCTAAAAAGGACAGCTACCCGGCTGTCTTTTTTACTATTCGAGTGGCTAGTACTATAGTACTGGAGATGAAGAAAACAAAGACTTGCACAGAGAAGCAGAATCTATTAAAATAAAAGTAGTGCGCACTGCGTAGATTGAGAGGTAGGAGCATGGATATAGAGCGTATACGCAAGGTGGAAGATAACCAGCTGTACATGGCAACGATGCGTCCTGTTTTTAACAGAAGAGGTCTTTTTTCTGATACCTCTGAGGATTATGTGAGTCCGTCGGAGCCGGCGCCGTATGATAAGGTGACAATACGTTTCAGAACGGCCAGGCATAATGTTGACAGGGTATTTTTTGTCCATAAGGGTCAGCGCTATCTGATGAACCGGGTGGAGTCCGATGGGATCTTTGATTACTATGCTCATGAGCTGCAGCTGGAAAATGAAAAGGTTACCTATCATTTTGAGGTGGTCACAGGCAGGATCTCCGGAATTTATGATGTGAGAGGCCTGGCCAGGGAAGCCAATGATTATTACGATTTTGTGATCCTGCCGGGCTTTAAGACACCGGCCTGGGCCAAGGGCGCCGTCATGTACCAGATCTATGTGGACCGGTTCTGCAACGGTGATCCCTCCAACGATGTGCTGACGGATGAGTACAACTATATCGGTGAGCATGTACACCATGTGGACGACTGGAACCGTTATCCGGCACAGATGGACGTCAGGGAGTTTTACGGCGGCGATCTGCAGGGTGTACTGGATAAAATGGACTATCTGGAGGATCTGGGGGTGGAGGTAATTTATTTTAACCCGCTGTTTGTATCCCCGTCCAACCATAAATATGATATTCAGGACTATGACTATATTGACCCTCACTTTGGGAGGATTGTCAGCGACCAGGGGAATCTGCTGGCACCCGGGGATAAGGATAACAGCCATGCCAGCAGATATATTGACCGTGTTACCAACAAAGCCAATCTGGAGGCCAGCAACCGGCTGTTCATCCAGGTGGTGGAGGAGGCCCACCGCCGGGGGATGAAAGTGATTCTGGACGGCGTATTCAATCACTGCGGGTCTTTTAATAAATGGATGGACCGGGAGCGAATTTATGAATATGCGGAGGGGTATGAGAAAGGCGCCCATGTGTCCGGGGACAGTCCCTATAAGGATTATTTTGATTTTCACAGCAATAACTGGCCCTATAACAGGGATTATGACGGCTGGTGGGGGCATGACACGCTGCCCAAGCTGAATTATGAGGGCTCTAGGGCGCTGTTTGACTATGTGCTGCATATTGCGGCCAAATGGGTATCCGCCCCCTACAATGTGGACGGCTGGCGTCTGGATGTGGCGGCGGATCTGGGGCACAGCCCGGAGTTCAACCATCATTTCTGGCAGGAGTTTCGCCGGGTGGTGAAAGAAGCCAATCCCAATGCCATCATTCTGGCGGAGCATTACGGCAACACCAGAGAGTGGCTGCAGGGCAATGAGTGGGATACGGTCATGAACTATGATGCGTTTATGGAGCCGGTGACCTGGTTCCTGACCGGTATGGAAAAGCACAGCGATGACTTTCGGGAGGATCTCCTGGGGAACGCAGACAGCTTCTGGGGTGCTATGAAGCATCACACCTCCAATCTGTCCATGCCCAGCTGGCAGGTGGCCATGAACGAGCTGTCCAATCACGACCATTCCCGTTTCCTGACCCGCACCAATCACAAGGTGGGCCGGACCAATACCCTGGGCCCGGAGGCGGCAAATCAGGGCATCAATAAGGCGGTGTTCCGGGCAGCTGTGGTGATGCAGATGACCTGGATGGGCGCTCCCACGATCTACTATGGGGATGAAGCAGGAGTATGCGGCTTTACGGATCCCGATAACCGCAGAACCTATCCCTGGGGCAATGAGGATCATGAGCTGATTGATTTCCATAAAACGATCATCAGAATTCACAAGACCCATCAGGAGCTGAAGACCGGTTCCATCAAATATATTGATGCAGATTATAATTTTCTGGTTTACGGACGTTTTACCCGCCGGGAGCAGTGCGTGGTGGTGGTGAACAACAACCACTATGATATGGAAAAGGAGGTTATGGTCTGGGAGGCAAATATCCCCCGCACCGGTACCATGGTACAGCTGATTCAGACCAATGAAGAGGGCTATACAACGGAGCCTGTGGAATATTCCATTTTTGCAGGAAAGATTAGGATCATGCTGCCGAAGTTCTCGGCGGTGATCTTAAAATATAAGAAGCAGCCTCCGGCGATCCAATAACAGGATTTTGTAAAAATCCAGTTGCATTTTAACGGGACATGTGCTACAATGGCTTAGGTTAGAGCGGTAACGCTCTCCATGGATGGATTCCCGAGTGGCCAAAGGGGACAGACTGTAAATCTGCTGCAAATTGCTTCGGTGGTTCAAATCCACCTCCATCCAGTTGCACACTATCGCAAGGGTGTGCATAGAATATCAGGTAAGGAATGAAAAGCCTGCCTGATGCAAGGCGTCAGCTGGTGTGGCGGAATAGGCAGACGCAAGGGACTTAAAATCCCTCGGTGGCAACACCGTGCCGGTTCAAGTCCGGCCACCAGCAGGATTTAAAAGACAGGAGAAATGTTGAGTTTATCCGCATTTCTCCTATTTTTATTATATTCAAATTTTATTTGTAATTGTTTGTAATTTTCTTCACATCAGTCTAACAGCGATTTCATGGCATTTATGGTTGCTGCATCAGGACTGTTTTTCCTTATGTAGTCTTCATCGTAGAGTAATGTTGCCACTGTAAAGCGTATCTGATGGCTGGAACGGTATTTTATGCCAAGAGTATTGCAGACACGCTGTAGTTCTTCGTTAAAGGTGTTAGGAATCAGTTGTCTGCCGTCACGCATGAACAGATACTCATTGTCAGGATAAAGGCGGTGCGTTTTTTCCACAATGGCAAGAGCCTTGTTAGTAAGTGGAATCTCTGATAATCGGGTTCCTATTTCTAATAATGGTATTTTGCTATCTGTTTTTTGAGGGAAGCTATTTGTGGATTTAATTAAAAAAATAAAGATTTCTAAAAAGTGTAATCTTTTTGCACATTTTCTGTGTTAATTCAGAGGAAATTTAAGCTAAAGTAAGTCTGATTTAAGTAAATTTATTTAAAAAGAAAGGACTTACCATTTCTGATAAGCCCTCTCGTTATTCTTTATTTTAATTTCCAAGGTGTCCAATAAATTAAAAACTCAATTTCCATTAGCCTCATTTCTTGACTGTTCAACTATTTTCATTATTTCGTCTGCCTCTTCCTGCGTCATATCCCCATCCTGCACTGCCTGTTCCAGTGTCTTTGTACCGGGAGTACCATATACATCCACGGTTGCGCCTGTGTTTTCATCGGTGGTACTATTTATATGAGTCAGTTCACCGCTATCAATCTGCTGCTGTAACTGTTCCGCCGATGCAGGAGAAGTATCCCCCTGAAATACCGTGATGACATAGGACTTGCTGCTGTTTGTATAATAAGCGCAGGCAGCTTTGACATATCCTGTGGAAAACATATTCGCACGGTGCCCCTCCGAATTGTACCATGCGTTATACCATGCTTCGATATTTAAAGGGTCGGAATA
>JAGANP010000107.1 GCA_017624175.1 Lachnospiraceae bacterium
GCTCTGCCAGTAGAACATAGAAGCGGAAGGGGAATGCAGCACGGAGGAGGCTGTCCTGTGCCGGGAGAGAGCCGGTGCAGTGATGGAAGCGGTATGGAAGCTGCCCATGAGATACCGGGATGTGATCCACCTGTTTTACTATGAGGATCTGTCAGTGAACGAGATCGCAGAGATTCTGGGGAGAAAGACCTCCACAGTGACCTCCCAGCTGACCAGAGGCAGAGAGATACTGAAAAAGAGTTTAAAGGAGGAATACGACTTTGCGTAGCTTCAGGGAAGAGTATCGGGAGGGAATGGACAGAGTGGGAACATTTCATCCGGAAGCGGCTCAGGTATCCGATGAGATCCGGCATCATAAGAGGAAAACTGCGAAGAGAAAACGTATCCTGATGACGGCAGCGTCGGCAGCGGCTGTATTTCTGCTGGTGGGGGGTGCGGCAACGGCTATGAGCTATGGCAGCAGCTTTATCCGGGTGAGGAACAATGGATTTTCCATCACCAGCGAGAGCGGTGAGTTCCTGGAGGATCAGGGTGAGGAACAGTCCCCGGAACTGTCCAGACAGCGCTCGGAGGAGGAAATTGCGGAAACGGATGAGACGGAGCCGGTATTGGAGGAATATGAAATAATCGCCCGGGAGTATGATTCGCTGGAGAGCTTTCGCCGGGAAGAGGATGTGGCAGTGCCTCTGCCGGACCTGCAGCTGGTGGGCGGGGAAGGCCTGGAAGCGCAAATCAATGTATTTGACGGTCAGCTGTATATCAGTCTGCAGGATGCCCGGGAGAAATGCTTTTCTCTGATGCAGACGGATCATCGGGGGGAGCTGGGGTATGCATCCTCCGTTGCTTATGGCGGGGAGGCAGTGAATGAGCGGAATTATACTACCGGACAGGGATATACCTATAAGGTAATTGACGTTATGGAGCAAGGACAGCTCAGCAGCATTGCCTGCGCCATTTCTCTTTACGGCAGGGATCTTCTGGTGAGCTTCCGGGGCTATACCCAGGAGGAGGCCTACACAGTGCTGGAGTCCATGGATTTGGGGATTTATTTAGCGGATGAGTAAGAAAGGATTGAGTCAACCTATGGATAAAAACATTGTAATCTACAATAACAATACGGATGTTGTGGCAGTTCTGCGCCCGCTGCTGATGGGCGAAAATATCCGGCTGCTGGTGGCGGAGGATGACGTGAGGCTGCGTCGGCTGCTGCAGGAGGAGCAGGTCCATCTGCTGATTACCGATGTGGTATGGCCGGGCAGGGAGCAGGATATTACAGAGGGTCTGGAGGCCCTGCAGTGGATCCGGCAGCAGAGCAGCCTGCCGATTATCGTGGTATCCGCCCGGGATGACGAGACCAGCAAGATCCTGGCCCTGAATGCAGGAGCGGACGATTACGTGGTGAGCGGATGCAATCCCCTGGAGCTGCTGGCCAGAATCAAATCCCAGCTGCGGCGCTATACCCAGCTGGTCAATATGTGTGCCAACATCAACAAGATCTATCAGGTGGACGGTCTGGTCATTGATGACAATACCCGGCGGGTATCCGTGGACCAGAAAGAGGTGCGGCTGACGCCCATTGAATATAAGATCCTGAAGCTGCTGGTACAGGAGAGGGGCAAGGTATTGTCCATCTCCCAGATCTATGAAGCGATCTGGCATATGCAGGCCATCGGCGCAGACAACACCATAGCCGTGCATATCCGTCATATCCGGGAGAAGATCGAGCAGAATCCCAAGGAGCCCAGATATCTGAAGGTGGTATGGGGGACGGGGTATAAAGTGGGGTAAGATCCGCTTGACAATTCAAGGAGCATAGGATAATCTGAACAGGTGCGGCATGACCGCATCTGTTTGCATGTAAAGGAGATTTCTATGAACGAAAGTACAGAAAAGAAAAAATTCGGCTTGAGCGGCAGCACTCTGAAAATCATTGCCATGGTAACCATGCTGATCGATCATATCGGTGCTGCGGTGCTGCTTCGCTATATTCTGGATATGAGGGGATATTTCCCCAGTATAGAAGCCTATAACCGGCTGGTGACGGTCTATCAGGTGATGCGGTCCATCGGCAGGGGTTCTTTCCCCATCTATTGTTTTCTGCTGGTGGAGGGTTTCCAGCGGACCCGGGATCTGAAACGGTATATTCTGCGGCTGGGGCTCTTTGCAGTGCTCACCGAGGTTCCCTTTGATCTGTGCTTCTCCGGACAGTTTTTTTACCCGGACTATCAGAGTGTCATGCTGACCCTGCTGATCGGGGTGCTGACCATGGCGGGGGTATCCCTGCTGGAAAAGCGTCTGCAGAACCGGCTGCTGCTGGGCGTCTGCGGCGGGCTGGTCATTGCCCTGGGGGCCGGTGGGGCGGAGCTGCTGCATACGGACTATGGCTATCTGGGCGTGCTCTGCATCATGGTGCTGTATCTGCTGCGGAGGAATAGGGGACTGCAGCTGGCAGGAGGCTGTATTGCCTTTGCCTGGGAGCTTCCGGCGCCACTGGCCTTTCTGCCCATCGCATTCTATAACGGAAAAAGGGGATTAAGGCTGAAATATGTATTTTACCTGTTTTATCCGGTACATCTTCTGCTCCTGTATCTGATCTGCGTCTATATGGGGACGGGAAGTATCTCCGTGGTGTAGGGAATGCTGCGGCAGAGTTGACGGATGGAGGTTTTTGTACTACACTGAGAGAAGAACAGGAGGATACCATAATGCAGATGCCGATTTTTGAGAAATATATTGACGAACTGTTGGAGAAGAGTACGCTGGACGTACCGGCCTGGAATATCGAAAAGGCCAAGGCGGGGCTGAAAGCCGGCTGGAATTACATAGATGGGTGCATGATCCTGGCGCTGCTGGAAATCTATCAGGCCACCGGGGAGAAGAAGTATTACGAGTTCGCAGATGCCTTTATTGACCACCGGGTGCAGGAGGACGGCACCATCGACGGGTACCGGGTGGAGGAATATAATATAGACAATGTGAATGCGGGCAAGACCCTGTTTGCTCTGTATGAATTAAACGGCAAGGAGAAGTACCGCAGAGCCATCGATCTGATCTACTCCCAGATCCGGAGCCAGCCCCGAACCGCAGAAGGCAATTTCTGGCATAAGAAGATCTATCCCAACCAGGTATGGCTGGACGGCATCTACATGGGACAGCCCCTTTATATGGAATATGAGACCAAGTTCAATCACCGGGAAAATTATGGGGATATATTCCATCAGTTTGCCAATGTGGTGAAAAATATGCGGGATGAGAAGACCGGTCTGTACTATCACGGCTATGATGCCAGCCGGGAAATCTTCTGGTGCGATAAGGAGACAGGACTGTCCCGGAATTTCTGGCTGAGAGCCCTGGGCTGGTATTCCATGGCCCTGCTGGATACGCTGTATAAATGTGAACCGGGTCAGGAATATCGGGCGGAATATGACAATCTGAAAAAGGTGTTTATCGACCTGATTGATTCCCTGCTGAAGTTCCAGGACGAGAGCGGTCTGTGGTATCAGCTGCCTGCTCTGGGCGGCCGGGAGCCCAACTATCTGGAGACCAGCGGCAGCGCCATCATGGCTTACTGCCTCCTGAAAGGGGTGCGTCTGGGCATCCTGCCGGAAAGCTACCGGGCATATGGATTAAAGGCCTTTCGTGGCATATGCGATATGTACCTGAAAGAAAAGGACGGACATTTAAGCCTGGGCGGCATCTGCCTGGTGGCCGGACTGGGGCCCGCAGATAATTTGCGCAGGGACGGCAGCTTTGCCTATTATATGTCCGAGCCGGTGGTGGAGGACGATGCAAAGGGCGTGGGCCCGCTGCTGCTGGCCTATACCGAGTTAAGGAGGCTGGGGGATCAGGAGATTTAGAGAATCCCCAGGTGCTCCAGCAGGATCTTGATGCCGATCAGGATCAGGATAATGCCGCCGGCCAGCTCTGCTTTGGACTTATAGCGGCTGCCGAAGAGATTGCCCACCTTGACCCCTGCCACGGAGAGCACAAAGGTGATAACGCCGATGAAGCAGACGGCAGGGAGGATATCCACACGCAGGAAAGCAAAGGTGATGCCCACGGCCAGAGCGTCAATGCTGGTGGCCAC
>JAGANP010000108.1 GCA_017624175.1 Lachnospiraceae bacterium
ACGCACAGCAGACCGATCTGAACATTCCTGCATCGGAGATTCTGGAGACCTATGTATACAAAATGCGTCTGCTGAACGGTGATTATGGTTTCTCCACCGCAGTCGGCCTGTTCAACTCCGTTATCAATGTCATTCTGCTGGTGTTCGTGAACAAGGTTGTGGAAAAGTTCAATGACGGACAGGGATTATAGGAAGGAATGGAGATTGCTATGAAAAAGACAAAATTCAGAAAACTATCCATTGCAGATAAACTGATTTTATTGGGCGGATATTTACTGCTTGCCATTTTTGTCCTGCTGATTATCATCCCCTTAGTGTATGTAATCGTTGCATCCTTCATGGATCCTACTACATTGAACAACGAGGGCATCAGCTTGGATTTCAGCAAATGGACGCTCATGGGCTACGAGAGAGTCCTCACCAACAAGATGATCTGGAAAGGCTTCGGCAACGCCATCCTCTACTCGGCGTCTTTCACGCTGGTGTCCGTGCTGGTTACGGTTTTGGCCGCATACCCCATGTCGAAGCGTGATCTGGCAGGCAAACGCTTTTTCAACGTGCTGTTTCTGATCACCATGTTCTTTAACGGCGGTCTGATTCCCACCTACCTGCTGATCAGCAACCTGAATATGATTGACACCATATGGGCCATTATTCTGCCGAATGCCTTCAATGTCTGGAATATGATTCTGGCCAGAACCTATTATCAGTCCATTCCCGCAGAGCTGCGGGAGGCGTCCGCTGTGGACGGCGCTTCCGAGGTGGTGCATTTCTTCCGGATACTGGCGCCGGTATGCAAACCGATTTTTGCAGTGCTGGCATTGTACCAATTCGTAGCCATGTGGAACGGATATTTTGATGCAATGATCTACCTGAACAACGCCGACAAGCAGCCGCTGCAGCTGGTCCTTCGTTCCATCCTGATTCAGAACACACCCGAAGCCGGTATGATTGCAGACATTCAGAGCCGGGCGGAGATGGCAAAGCTGGCGGAATTATTGAAATATTCCACCATCGTGGTTTCCTCTCTCCCTCTGCTCATTATGTATCCGTTCTTCCAGAAATATTTTGACAAGGGAATTATGGTGGGCTCCGTAAAGGGCTGACCTAAAAAAATAAAAAAGGAGAAAACATTATGAAAAAGAGATTTTCAGCAAAAGCATTGTCACTGGCACTGGCCGCTGCTACCGCTTTTTCTTTAGCGGGCTGCGGAAACTCCTCCACGGGCGGCGCAAACCTGTCCGGATTGGATGAAAACGGACAGGTACAGGAGATCGCCTTTCCGCTGGCAGAAACGGCGACGCTTTCCTTTATCACAAGCGCCCCGGCCAACTCCACGCAGAATCCCAATGAAAGAGTGATCTTTCAGAGACTGGAAGAGGCAACCAATGTCCATATCGAATGGACCTGTTTCGTGGAGGACCAGTTCGACGATAAGAAGAATCTGGCATTGTCCCAGGCTAAGAGCCTTCCCGATGGTCTGTTCAATGCAAATATGAGCAATTACGATCTGCTCCGTTACGCAAAGCAGGGCGTGATCATTCCCGTGGAGGAGCTGATCGAGAACTATATGCCGAACCTGCAGGCTGTGTTTGAACAGTATCCTGAATACAAGGCAATGTGTACGGCTCCCGATGGACATATCTATGCGTTCCCCTGGATCGAGCAGCTGGGAGAAGGCAAGGAGGCCATTCAATCCATCGGCGGCATGCCCTTTATCAACAAAAAGTGGCTGGATGAGCTGGGGCTCAACGTACCCACCACCACTGAGGAGCTGACCGAGGTATTGAAGGCCTTTAAGGAAAAGGATCCTGCCGGAAACGGTACCACCATTCCCATGTCCTTTATCATTAACGGCGGCAACGAGGATCTGCATGAGCTGATGGGCGCTTTCGGAGAGGGCTACGGCGACGTTCCCGATCATATCGCTGTGACCAACGATAAGCAGGTAATCTGGACAGCAACGCAGGAGGGCTATAAAGAGTCCATTAAATGGCTGCATGAATTATATGAAGCAGGCCTGATGGATCCCGAGGGCTTTACCCAGGACTGGAGCACCTATGTTTCCAAGGGCAAAGCAGACAGATACGGTGTATTCTTTACCTGGGACGCCGCAAACATCGGCTCCAACCTTGAGGATTACATTCCTCTTCCCGCACTGGCCGGCCCCGACGGTATGAAGAGCGTCTGCAGACAGAGCGGCTCCTCCACCAGCGGCTTCCAGAGAGGCAGATGCGTGCTGACGAGCAACTGCAGAGATACCGCATTGGCAGCAGCATGGCTGGATCAGATGTCTGCGCCCCTGCAGTCTCCCCAGAACAACTGGGGTACCTATGGTGAGGAAGATAAATTCAATATTTTTGAGTTATCCGAAAATGAATCCGGTGAACCCATGCTGAAGCATATGGATCTGGGAACAGAGTCCCCCGTGGAGGTACGTCAGGCCCAGTCTGTCAACGGACCTCTCGCTATCCTGAACGACTACTACGGCGTTTATGTCACCTGTCCCGACGATGCCCAGTACCGTCTGGACTGGATCAAGGATATCTATGTGGAAGATATGATTGAAGAATATGTATATCCCGATCTGTTCATGAGCCAGGAGGATACCGATACGCTGAATCAGTACGAGACGGATCTGAAACAGTACACAGAGCAGAAGAAAGCGGAGTGGATCATGAACGGCGGCATAGACGAAGAATGGGACGCTTACCTGACAAAGCTCGATGAGTACGGACTGCAGAAGTATCTGGAAATCAAGCAGAAATATCTGGATGATTATTTTGCAGAGATGAGCAATTAGGCGCATATGAGGGAACTTCTGCCGGGGTCAAAGCTCCGGCAGAGTCCCTTAGCCGCAATCATAAATATCAAGTTAAGGCCGCAGAAGCGGCGGAATGAGAGGAAGACATGTCAGAACAATTACAGCGGGCTATCCTGTATGAAGAGAAAAGAGCAGAGGATAAAGAAATTCAGGAATCAAAGCCTTCTTTTCATGTTTGCGCTCCGGTCGGTTGGATCAATGACCCCAACGGTTTTTCCTGCTATCAGGGAAACTATCATCTGTTCTATCAGTATCATCCCTATGATACGCACTGGGGGCCGATGCACTGGGGACACAGCCGGACCAGCGACTTTATCAAATGGGAACAATTACCCTGCGCTCTCGCACCTGACACCCCTTATGATGGTCAGGGATGCTTTTCCGGCACGGCCATAGAGCACGATGGAAAGCATGTGCTGATGTATACCAGCGTACAGGAACAGCTATCGGAAGACGGAAAAAGTTTGAACCGCCAGACTCAGAGCATCGCCATCGGAGACGGCATACATTATGAAAAGCTGGAATGCAACCCGGTCATCACCGGAGATATGCTCCCCGAGGGCAATTCGATTGAAGATTTCAGAGACCCCAAGCTCTGGAAAGAGGGAAACACTTTTTATGCCCTGATGGGAAACAAGGGCGGGGACGGAGACGGTCAGATCGTCCTCTTCTCTTCTCAGGATCTGAAAAGCTGGAAATTTGAAAGGATTTTGGACCGGAGCCGGGATATGTATGGAAAAATGTGGGAATGCCCCGATTTCTTCCCTCTTGACGGCAAACAGCTCCTTATTGTTTCTCCGCAGTTTATGCAGGCGCAGGGAGCGGAATTTCACAGCGGAAATAATTCCCTGTATTTCGTGGGAGAATACGCCCCTGAGACAAAGACGTTTTTAAGGAACCGCCCTTATCAGATCGACTACGGCATGGACTTTTATGCGCCGCAGACCACTGCTGCCATGGATGGCAGGCGTATCCTGATCGGCTGGCTGCAGAGCTGGGATAATTACCTGACCCCGGATACTGCAAAGTGGTCGGGAATGATGACGATCCCCCGGGAAATTTCCTTAAAGAACGGAAAGCTCATTCAGGTTCCGGTAAGAGAGCTGGATCTGTATCATAAGAACGAAGTAAAACACGATCATGTACAGATTAAAGAAGAGGATGCTCCCCTCTCTCTGGAGGGAATCTGCGGCCGCTGCCTGGATATGACCATAGAGGTGGAGAACGGTACCTATGATACCTTTACCATTTTGCTGGCAGCAGACGGGGAAAATCAGACGGCGCTTATCTGGGATCGGCGAGAAAGGCTGTTTACCACCGACAGAACCTACTGCGGGATGACAAAGGATCTGTTGACCCGCCGCAGTATGCTGCTGGAAGATACGGATGAGCGAATCAGGCTGCGTATTGTCATGGATAAGTATTCTGTCGAGGTCTTTGTCAATGACGGGCAAAAGGCCATGACCTCCCTGATTTACACGCCGCTGAAAGCCCAGGGGATCCTTTTCAGAGCAAAAGGCTCGCTGACTTTTTCTGTCGTAAAGTATGACGTTGCGGTAAATTGAGCCGAAGCTGACAGGGATCTGTAACAGATTGCTTTGGCATAAAAATCAGTGTGGTAAAACACTTCGGAACGGAGGTTCACATGAAAAAATATGATGTGACGGCACTTGGAGAACTGCTGATCGACTTCACGGATAACGGCGTGAGCGCCCAGGGAAATACACTGTTTGAGGCCAATCCCGGCGGCGCTCCCTGCAATGTCCTGGCCATGCTTACCAGGCTGGGCAGAAAGACCGCTTTTATGGGCAAGGTGGGTCAGGACATCTTCGGCGCCAGATTAAAACAGGTTCTGGAGGAGACGGGCATCGATACCTGTGGTTTAGCCGTAGACAAGAATACCAGGACAACACTGGCGTTTGTACAGACTTTAGCCGATGGCGACAGGGATTTTTCCTTTTATCGGAATCCGGGCGCCGATATGATGCTGGCAGAGGAAGAACTGACGGAGGAGCTGCTTCGAGACACCCGTATCTTTCACTTCGGTACCCTTTCCATGACCCATGAGCCGGTCAGGCAGGCTACAAAAAAGGCTGTGGGGATCGCCAAAGAAAGCGGCGCTCTCATCTCCTTTGATCCCAATCTGCGGCCGCCTCTCTGGAATACCCTGGAGGAGGCCAAACGCCAGACAGAATATGGCCTGTCCCAGTGTGACATTCTGAAAATATCCGACAATGAACTGCAATGGTTTACCCAGGAAGAGGATTATGACGCAGGCATAGCGAAGCTGAAAGAAAACTATCATATTCCGCTGATTCTGCTGTCCCTGGGAAAGGAAGGAAGCCGGGCGTATTACAGGGATCTGCGGGTAGAAGCCAGAGCGTTCCTGCAGGAAACCACCGTTGATACCACGGGTGCCGGAGATACCTTCGGCGGCTGCTGTCTCCATCATGTCCTCCAATATGGACTTGACGCTCTGAATCAGGAGAAGCTGTCGGAGATGCTGACCTTTGCCAGCGCAGCGGCCTCCATTATCACCACCAGAAAAGGAGCCCTCCGGGCCATGCCCACCGAGCGGGAAGTAAAAGCTTTGTTGGACAAAGGGCGGTAACCCCTTAATCCCCGGGATATGAACGAGCCGGAGACCTTTCTATCTGTCTCCGGCCGCTTCAAAAAATATGCAGTTATCGGTTCAGGAGATAACACATCTCAAACCACTGTTCCCCGCCCCAGGAGGATTCGGCGATTCCGTTATTGGAAAATCCCATCTTTTCGTACATTTTTACTTTGGACTCCAGGCATGTCAGAATTACCAGCTTCCTGCCTCTGCCGGATTCCCGGCAAAGATACCTGGACATGATCTCTCTTGCCAGACCTTGCCCACGATATGTGGGAAGCACATCAAGCCCCAGCAGCATGATATTGCTCCCGGCCGGATCATGCAGTCCGGCATTGGTAAAAAACTCGTCCCGGAAAGAAGGTTCATCGGTCGCAAGCCCATTCAATAAGCCTGCAAGCTTTCCGGTTTCTCTGTCCACTGCAACCAGAAACAATTCCGGTACCCTTATGGCTCTTTCTTTCATCATCGCCTCGGAACAGGCTTCGTTGGGCGGAAAACATATTTGCTCGATATCTGCGGCCTGATCCGCTTCCTCCGGCAGAATTTCTCTGAATATAAATCGCCGGTTTAGTTCGTCTTTCTTTTTATTTTCCATAATTTTGATGCTCCTTCTGTTTCCTGTGTTCTTCTTTCATACTTGTATTCATATCCAAAATTGTCCTGACTTATTGATTCTCTATTGCATTTACAATTTCCCGCAGATATTCCAGCGATATCTTCTGTCCTTCCAGTTCTCGATTTCCGCAATATACCGGATCGTGATACCCCTCTATCGTGATATCTCTCTGATACCCGTTGCTTACAAGAAGGTCAAGAATCTGCTTCCAGTCAGTATCTCCCATTCCCGGAAATCTGTGCGTACAATAATGTGCGCCAAACCAGATTCCGTATTTATGGACTGCTTCATAATCTACTTTTGCATCCTTTCCATGAATATGAAAGATTTTGGGCATCCAGACTTCCAGCTGCCTGATGGGATCGATCAGTTGCTCAACCTGATGCGACGGCTCCCATTCCAGTCCGAGATAATCACTGGGAACGGTATCAAACATCATCTCCCAGGCTCTGGGACAAAATCCTATATTACAGGTGGTTCTATACCAATGTCCATACATATGAGCATTCTCAATTCCGATTTTTACATTATGAAATTCAGCAGCTTTCACCAGTTCCGAGAAATATTTTTGGAAATACGGCATGGAATCCTCTACACTCCGGCTCGAAACTGCGCCTGCAAATGTTCCGATAAAATCAGTCCCCAGAAGATGTGCATTTTGTATACAATACAGCAGCTCCTCTCTTGCCTTTTCATGAACCAGCGGATTGCAATATAAGCCGATTCCCGATATTTCGAGTCCTGAATCTCCTATAAGCTCCTGCATCTTTCGGGATAATTCTTTGAAATCGACTCCTGCCAGTGTATCGTTAAAATAAAGCTCCGCAGTATCAAATCCCATAGATACCGCATTTTTCAAATCTTCCAGTAGGTTTGTACCTCTGATACATGTTCCTATTTTCATGATAATCCCTCCTGCAAACCCGGAGTTTGCCCACAGCCAGACTCCTGCCCGAACTTCACTATTTTCTCCATAATTCCATATACCAAAACCGCATCATTTTCACAATTCCAGGTCTCGTGCCGGACTGTTGTATAGCCTCTTTTTTTCATAGAGTCGGCAGGCAGGAAGTGAAGCGTCCAGATCGTAACCGCCAAATAATGATGCGGTTAGGTATAAAATTACCCCACCCTTTGCGAGTTGGAGTAATTCACTATAATTCACATGCGATTTTTGATAGATTGGAGTTTTTCACTCCAAGGTGCAAGCTCTGCGAGCTGATCATCG
>JAGANP010000109.1 GCA_017624175.1 Lachnospiraceae bacterium
GCCTATACGGTCTCTACGGTAGAGGCGCAGACCCGCCAGGAAACGGTGAAAGAATATGCGGCAGGGGAGGCTGTTGAACTCACAGTTCAGGAGGGAGAACGGATCATGATTACGCCACAGGTGCAGACCGGCAAGCTGATCCTGCAGAGCGTGCACCGCAGTCAGGGGATTCCTGCATACCGGGGGACCTTGGAACTGCTGGGCACGAAAGAGGGGACGGTCATCATCAATGAACTGCCGCTGGAGGACTATCTGTATTCTGTGGTGCCCAGCGAGATGCCTGCCTCCTATCCACAGGAAGCGCTGATGGCCCAGGCGATCTGTGCCAGGACCTATGCCTATACGCATATGCAGCATGCAGGCTATGAGGCCTTGGGGGCCCATGTGGATGACAGCTCTTCCTATCAGGTGTACAACAATATTCTGGAGTAGGAGGCGGCTACCACAGCGGTGAAAGCCACCTACGGGCAGCTGCTGATGCGGGAGGATGGCCTGACGCCTGCGGAGACTTATTATTATTCCACCTCCTGGGGCTATGGAAGTGACGCCCATGTGTGGAAAACCGGCAATGCGGATCAGTATGACTATATTATTCCCCGGCACCTGAATCGGCAGGAGATGGAGCTGGTGCTGGCGGCATCGGGGGAAACGGCAGCCGAAGCGGCAGAAACCGGGGTGGGGGATCTGACCCGGGAGGATGTTTTTGCCGCAGCCATCCGCACCACGAATCCGGGGGATTTTGAGGCCGGTGAGGGGTGGTACCGCTGGAGCTATACAGTGACCCGGCTGGATCCGGCGATCCTGCTGCAGCAGCTGGAGAAGCGGTATGAAGCCAACGATCAGCTGGTTCTGACCCAGGACGGGGAGGATTATATCAGTGCGCCCATCCGTTCGTTTACAGAGATTTATGAGCTGACCGTCCTGACCCGGGGAGCGGGGGGCGTGGCGGATGAATTGCTGATTGAGACGGATCGGGGAACCTATAAGGTGATCTCGGAGCATAATATCCGATATGTATTGTGTGACGGGGTAACCCAGGTAAAGCGCCAGGACGGCACCCTGGTGTCCATGAACAGTCTGCTTCCCAGCGGATTTTTCATTATTGAAATTGCCAAGGAGGGGGAAGCTGTGGTAGGATATAGTCTGACAGGGGGCGGTTTCGGACACGGCGTGGGTATGAGTCAGAACGGCGCCCGCAGTATGGCAGCAGAGGGTTACAGCGCCCGGGAGATCCTGCAGTTTTTCTATGCGGGCTGCAGTGTGGAGGAAATCTATGATGATACAGAAGCTGATTAAGATCGGCATAAATTTTAATAAAAAAATGAGTGAAAAGAATATCAGCGCCTATGCTGCCAGTACGGCTTTTTTTATCTTTCTGTCCCTGGTGCCCATGCTGATGGTGATCTGTACCATGATCCCGTATACGCCGCTGACAGAGGAGAATCTGACCAGCGCCATTACGGAAGTGACCCCTGATCTGATCGACGGGCTGGTAAAGGATCTGGTGACAGATGTTTATCAGCGGTCTTCTACAATCCTGCCGGTCGCAACCATTGTG
The DNA here is from genome assembly GCA_017624175.1 of Lachnospiraceae bacterium. GTDB lineage: Bacteria > Bacillota > Clostridia > Lachnospirales > Lachnospiraceae > Acetatifactor. Next base: position 1,559 of record JAGANP010000109.1, read on the forward strand.
ATGATATGGACGGCAGCCAAGGGGGTAATGGCGCTGATGGGCGGCCTCAATGCCATCAATGATGTGCAGGAGCGCCGGAATTATTTTGTGGTGCGGTTTATCGCAGCAATCTATACGGTGGTCATGCTGATTGCAACAGTGATCGCTCTGGTGATGATGGTGTTGGGGAGCAGGCTGGTGGATGTGGTGCTGGCCAGGATCCCCCAGCTGGAGGTGATCTTTTCCCTGGTGATCAATCTGCGTTTCATCTTTTCCTGGATAGTGCTGACGCTGCTGTTTGCGGTGATCTATACTTTTGTGCCCAGCAAAAAGCTGTGCTTCCGGGAGCAGATCCCCGGCGCCAGCTTTACAGCGGTGGTATGGAGCGTGTTCTCCTGGGGATTTTCGATCTACATCAATTACAGCGACTCTTTCAGTATCTATGGCAGTCTGTCCCTGATTATCATTGCCATGATCTGGATGTATTTCTGCATGTACATCATTATGATCGGCGCATATTTAAACTGCTTTTTCAGCCCGGTAAATAAGGTACTGCTGGACCGGCGGGGCAGACAGCTGGAAAGCCTGGAAGAGTAAGCGTGGATGCGGCGCATCCAAATATGTATCGGTGCAGTAACACAGACTCAGCCTGTGTTATGCAGGAGAGAAATTAGAGTGGCCCATAGTAATCCTGCATCATAGGGTCGACTCTGGAACGACATTCAGAAACCATATGGATGTAGTCATTGTAAACCGGATCGGACGTGCTTACAAGCTCTGTGTATTGGTAAGTAGATTCCCTTGAGGAGCGTATAAAATGGGCCTCTTCACAATTGTTCGCATATATAATAACTTCACGATTGTTTTTGGGATTCCGGAATTTGTAAGAATACATATGATGTACGTCTCCTTTAATATTTTGCTATGGCAGCCTTAATCTGGGATAACGTCTGATTTGCTTCGTCTAATTGATGCTCATATATGGCCAGCAGCTTCTTTAAGTTTTCTATGCCCTCAACGTTGGTTGATGCGGAAAAATAAGAGGTTCTATGCTCATGTGCATAAACCAAGAGTCGCCTCAGAACCGAGGGTTCAGAGAGCCCGATTTTATCGGCCATACACGACAGCTGCTTAAAACAGGACTGGCGAAGCGTGAACGCCTTAGTCATGGTCGGATCATCATCAAATTCAGGAATATCAGATAATACGGACACATTCTCAAGGGAAAAGGAGTCCAGAATTTGGCCGACAATAAAGCTGTCCTTTACTTCTGATACGCTTGCACCTGGATATAGTAATTGACGGATGTCGTCAAGGCGCTGCACAGTAGAAGCAGCAACAATGTATGTTTTTTGCATAAAAATAGCTCCTTTCCTGAAAAAACGCAAATTGTCTGACAATGAGTCAGTCATCGTTACAGTCATCGCTATCAGGATATAAATATCCAAATCCTTCAGCTTTACAATAAAAATCATATGCCAACATGAAAGCATCTTGTAAAGAATGTTGTTCAAGAAGATCTTTCAGGAAATCATAGGGTATCTCATCAATACAGCCGTTAACACAAACAATATATTGATCTAAAATATTTAAATTTTCATTGCAGCATGGACATTTTATTATCATACGGTTTTTTTCTCCTGTTTTATTGATTATAGCATATCGAGCTTCAAGTGCCAATAAGTAAATATTGAATAATCAGTAAATGCTGAATGATTCAAAAAATGCCTAATATATTTAAATTGATGATTCTAGATTTCGAAAATCTTTTCGTATTTGCAGCCTATATATTCAAGACCGTCATAAAGCTGATGCAGAGAATAATCATAGGCATCAAACAGCTTCGGAATAACTGCAAACAAGGGGAGACATCATGTCAAACATTGAATCGGAAATCTTATAAAGACGGAAGGAGTAAAGAATTTTGGAGAAGATAATCTGTGAACGTTAAAAAAGTCAAATAAAAAATCCTTTTATGCTATATTTCTTAGCAAAAGACATTGACAACATTACAACTTCGATATAAAATTGTATTATAATTGCAACGATGCTTAAAACTATATAAATAATTTTGTATTAAGAGAAGAGATTTTTTTTACTTTTGAATTATCTTAATACGATTTAACAAATTTATAGGAAAAGGAGAGAAAACAAATGTTAAAAAAGAAAGTATTGATGGTAATTGTGAGCAGTCTGGTACTGTCATTTGGCATGTCGCCAACAATGGATCTTGCTGCTGCAAACGAGTATCCTGTATGCGAAGTATCCCAGGAACTGGACACTACC
>JAGANP010000013.1 GCA_017624175.1 Lachnospiraceae bacterium
ATCCACCATGGACATCAGGATGTCTCCCAGAATAATGGATACTACCGACAGCACCGCATAGAACAGCGCTACACCCACAATCACACCGTTATCATATTTATTGATGGCCTCCGTCAGCAGATTACCTGCACCGGGCACCACATACACACGCTCGGTAATGATTGCACCGGTCATGGCAAACAGTACACTGCCGGGAATCCCATGAATAATCGGTATTGCTGCATTTTTCAGAATATGCTTTCGGAAAATCTCTCCCTCCGACAGGCCATTGGAACGGGCAAATTTTACATAATCCGCATTCATCTGGTCAATCATATACCGTCTCAGCCATTTCATCAGGTTAGCGATAGCGGGCAGAGCCAGGGATATGATGGGCAGGATATACATCAGCTTGCTGCTGGACTCCATATCAAAGGTGGTAGGCAGGCCCAGCTTGCCGCCGATGGACTTAAACAGGAAGATATAAGCCAGGGACGGCACTGCTATCAGGAACACGATATAAATGGTTCCCAGCTTATCCAGAAGCTTATCCTTTCTCCGGGCCATCATAATGCCCAGCGGAATACCCAGCACATAGGAAATGATCGTGGAAATAATACCGATCACAAAGGAGTAGCCCATTTTGGAAAGTCCGGCTTTCACAGTATCCACACGGGTATAATCATCTGTAAACCGATCCGCATACACCAGATTGCTGGACAGGGAACCCTCCTGATAGGTGGCGGTGTGCAGATCGTCCGCACTCATCTCCTCCAGCCCCGTAGGGTAGGTGATCATACTCTTGACATAGGAACCCTGCGCCCTGGTCATCGTAGTGAATACATCCACGCCCGTGTTGACGGTATAGGAAGTACCCAGATTCAGCTGCAGGATATTCTGATGGATATAAGGGAATCGGGAATCACAGTACACCAGATATTTGTGATTGGTTCCGTTACCCATAATCGCCGGTGAAAATTTATCCCCGCCATAGGCAGGATCATATAAAGTAAAGGAAATTCCTCTTTCCCCTACGTCACTTTCGACAGAATGAATATTATCAATGGTAAACAGACCGGTAAAATAAGTCAGCATACGTTTTGCCAGAGGAATATCCTTGAACGCAAAATACTGCTGCTGTCCGCCGGTAGCTATCTTTCTCTTGCTCATCTGCGCATCCAGACGCACTACTGTATAGCCCTGTGAGCTGTAATACTCATAGAACTTCTGTACATATTCGGCAGTGAGTTCAGAGTCCTCATCCGCAGTCCGTCCTAAGGACGCTGCCGACGCTCTGGTATCCTCATCAATCACACCCTGCTTTGCGAGATCCTTCAGATAATCCGCATAGGGCACATAGTCCAGATACCCGTACTCTTCCCACTTGGAATATTTATAAACCGTTCTCTGATTGCTGACCTGGCGGTTAAACACCGGGTCTCCCGCAAATACCCTGTTGCGGTCCAGCAGACCATAGATCATGATCATTACAATGGCCACCACTGCGATAATCGAGAAAATACCGTATACTATCCGTTTCAATAAATATTTTGTCATAATCGTTCTCTCATCTTTATCATCACAGGAGAATGGCTTTTCAGCCACTCTCCTGCAACTTAATCAGTTTCGGTATTGCTGTTTCTTTCCCTTAGAATACACCCATGGACTTGGTCATATAACCCACATAGTCAGGCAGGATCGTATCCAGATAGGAAGAGGGATCACCGTAGTCAGGGCTCCAACCGGAAGCATCGGACAGATCGTAGTTCATATCGCTGCCCACTTCAGGATAGTATGCCGTATTATACACTTCCTGATAATCCGCACAAGCTACCAGATTCAGGATCACCTTGCCGCCCAGTGCATTTTCCACAGACTGCTTTAGCGCATTTACACGGTTCACAGCTGACTCTACATTGGCGGGATAAGGATAATCAATATAGATCGGGTTATTCTCATCAACCACTACGCCGATCTCAGCCAGTTCTGCAATAGCAGTCTCCAGTTCGGAAGCCGCATACTCCGTATTGTACCAGCCGTCATAACCGGCACTAGAGCCTGCGCCGTCATCTGCTGCGGGATTCCATACCATGATAGGTACGCCGTCTGCATCCAGCTGTGCCTGTACGATCTCGCCGTAGTTGGTACCGGCAGGGAAAGTGGTCGGCGTGCCGTTGATATCCACCGTAACCTCATTCTCGATCATGACAAAGGTACCGGGAGTATAGCTGTTGATCACTGCTGCATACTTCAGATCCTCACCCATGGTACATGCCATATATGCACCTCTGTCCATGGAGCACATCAGCGCTCTGCGGAAGTGTACATTATTGATAGCCTCAAAGGTTCTTGCTGCATCCTCCTCCGTCTGCGTAGATACAGCCACGCTCTCATCATTGAAGTTCGCAAAAGCCTGATGGTGCAGATTCAGGAAGCCGCAGTAAGCTGCTGCATCGGTCTCGGTGTTGTAAACATACTGGTCAAACCAGCCGTCTTCCTTGGCAATGGTGATGGTAGAACTGTTCAGTCCTGCACCAGCCAGAGTACCGGCCTGCATATCGTAGTAGGACTTGGTGGTATCAGAACCATCATTGTACAGCCAGGTCAGGGTCTTGATGTTAATATTGTCTGCATTCCAGTAGCTCTCATTCGCCTGGAATACGATGGTATTCTTCTCGGTAGAGTTAGTAACCGGATAAGGACCGCAGTATGCAATACTGTCGGGATCCTTTGCATAGGTGTAATCCGCTGCGTTGGGATCATACTCAGCGCCGAACTTACCGCCCTGGGACTCATAGTAGGTTCTGCTCATGGGAGCAAAAATGCTGTAGCCCAGCATGGTGGGGAAGTAGGTAGCTACATGCTCCAGATGATAAGCAACTGTGTACTCATCCACAGCCTCCACGCCTACCTGGCTGAAGTCTGTCACTTCGCCGGAGATATACTCGCTCACACCGGTAATCAGGCCATCAACCAGCCACTCCAGGCCGCCCTGCGCATCACACATGTGCTGCATAGCTGCCACAAAGTCATCTGCCGTAACCTCAGACACTTCTCTGCCCTGGGAATCTACCCACTTCACACCCTGACGCAGATGGAACGTATAGGTCAGGCCATCCTCGGATACCTCATAGCTCTCAGCCAGTGCAGGCTGCAGTACGCCCTCGATATCATACTCCATCAGGCCGTCATAGGTATTCACCAGCGCTTCCGCATCTACGGCTCTGGAAGTAGCCAGTACGTCCCAGTTCTGAGGATCCTCATTATAAAGATAATTATAGGTATCTACGATCTCATAACCTTTCTCGGTCAGGAAATCCTTAACCCACTGCTCATAAGTGCCGGTGGTCTTTAACTCCGCATATTTCTCCTTCATCTCTGCTCTGTCCGCACTGGTAATGGGCTCGGTGGTAATCACTGCCTGATGAAATCTGTCGCTGTCATTGCCCCAGAGCACAGGGGTAACGGTATAGGGAGCCACTCTGGAAATCGCATAGTTGCCGCCCTTGGCCTGGATGGGCAGGAATACTGCATCAGCCAGGAACTTGCCCTCAGCGGTTGCCATCATCGCAAAACGCAGATCATTGTCATCCGTGATCTCCTTTGCCTCCTCATAGATCTCCAGGAAATCGCCCAGAGCTTTCTCATAGATATAAGTAGACGCATCGTCATACTCCATACCCTCAATGGCTGCTGCCATGGAAACTGCCTCTTCGGTAGCCTCCTCGCTGCCGGACTCTTCTGCACTGCTGGATTCTTCAGCACTGGATTCCTCTACGCTGGACTCTGCAGTAGAACCCACTACATTACCGGAGATATCGGGATCCACACTGTCACTGCCGCAGGCAGCGGTACTTACAGCCATTGCAGAAACCAGAAGTAAACTTAATAACTTCTTTTTCATAATCTTTCTCCTCCTTGTTTTGTCAGTAATCGTGCTGTCACAGCATCTGCCTTTCCGGCGGCCTTTCCTCAGAAGTACTCTGCTGCTTTACCATGTTAAAACTTTTTAAAAATAACAAAATAATTGCAGTGAACCCCCTCGTTCAATGCAATCACCGAAAAAACAACTGTGTGCCATACACGTACAACACTTTATTATTATACATGTATCCCGGCGTTTGTCAATACTTTTTATCAATCGAGTAGGGGAGATTTTCTCTCCCCTCTCACACCACCGTACATGCCGTTCGGCATACGGCGGTTCAACGTAACTTCAAAGCATGACGCTCATTATAATAATCAAGACAGCTTATAAGTCCCGCTCTTCTCAGTACTTCTTTGGATATTGCTCTGCTGACACATGTTTTAGTGGCAACCCAGTAGTAACGATCTCCACAGTATGCTGTCACCCTCGCCAGGTCTTTCCCTATCCCTAGCTTCTGCAATCCCCATTGTCGCCTCTTCGGCACTTTCCACTGTTTCCAGATGATGATTCTGAGTCTTGTTCTTAGATGTGCGTCTATCTCTGCCATTGCTGTTTTCATGGATCCAAGGGCATAATAGTTAATCCATCCTCTTGTTACCTGATTGATTTCCTTTATTTTCCCCGTGACTGTTCCAGGCATTTCCCTACTTGTCAGTTCTTTCAGTCTGCTTTTGAATTTCTTGACAGAGTCCTGATGTGGTCTGCATTTCCATTCCTTTTCCTTGCTGTCTTTGTAGAATCCATACCCGAGATATTTCAGCTTTTGCGGTCTTGTGATGTGGGTCTTTGTCATGTTGACCTTTAATCTCAGCTTCCTCTCTATCCAGTCCGATACCGTCCGCATGACTCTTTTCGCACTCGATTCACTCCTGACTGCAATAACGCAGTCGTCGGCATATCTTGTGAATCGTAGTCCTCTTGCTTCCAGTTCTCTGTCCAGTTCATTCAGCATGATGTTTGATAGTAACGGTGACAGATTCCCTCCCTGGGGCGTTCCGAGTTTTGCTTCCTCATAGCCCTGAGGTGTCATTACCCCTGCTTTCAGGTACTTGCGAATTAGGGATTCCGTATCGCCGTCATTGATAATGTCATGGACAAGACTCATCAGTTTGTCCTGCGGTACGTTGTCGAAAAATTTCTCCAAGTCGATATCCACTATCCATTCGTAACCCTCGTTTAAATATATGAGCAGTTGCCTGATTGCCATTTCACAGCTTCTATTCGGTCTGAAGCCATAGCTCCACTCTGAAAACAAAGGCTCACACATGGGGCTTATCACTTGCACGATACCCTGCTGAATTACCCTGTCCATTACGGTCGGGATTCCCAGCTCTCTCACTCCACCATTTGGTTTGGGAATTTCCACCCTCCTGACTGGCTGAGGTTTGTACTCCCTGCGCCTGATTTGTTCCCTGATACTATCCCAGTTCTCTTTGATATACTCTCCGAGTTCTTCTACTGTTACCTCGTCTACTCCGCCTGCTCCTTTATTGGCACAGACTCTTTTGTATGCGACATTCATGTTTTCTTTGGACAGTATCTTTTCCAACAGTTCTGACATTGCCTTGTGTGCTTTCTCTCCTTTCCGTTCCCATGGGTCCGCCCTAAGTTACGCAGTATCTGCTCATTTACGTTTCGCCATTCCTGCTGTCAGGTATTCCATGGAGCATACATTTTGATTACACGGTTACATTGTTCAGCCCTTTGGCAGCGTCCATTTCAGGACTTTGCCTACTACAGCTTCTGCTGACTTCTCACAGTTCGTTGTTACTACGGTAAGTATTGCCGCCTGTGAGACCTCACGGGATAAGCCTGCCAGTCTTTCCTCGTCTACCTGCCTGATTTACGCACATGGGCTACGGTTGCCTTTAGGACTTCGCTGTCTTGCGTCAGCTTATCCGCCATATACGCCTTATATCAGGTTTCTGTTCGTCAGGCTACGATTTCGCTATCCCTTCTTCTCGCCTGTACCTCACGATACAAACCTTGGGAGTCGCTATGGGGTTCGTTGGCAACTACGCCCCTTGTGGACTTTCACCACAGACTGACGGCATGCCCGTCATACGCAAAAAGTGATCTGCCCCGGCAGATCACTTTTTTATAGGTACCGAACCCGAATCTCCATCCGGTTCTCGGATATGGGCTGCCGGTCCAGCTTCAGGCCATATTCCACTACCAGCAGAATCTCCCGGGGAGTCTCCCTCACCCTGACCATGCGGGTCTCCGTCTCCATCAGCAGCTCCCCGTAGGGCGTGCGATAGGGAGAGCAATAGGAATTGCCCGGTTCAAACACCATCCGGGTGATCATGCTTCCCTTTCTTTGCAGTTCTATCGTATGTCCTCTCCACTTCAGCATGGTCCTGGCAGGCTGTTCCCAGCCCTCCGGCTGCTCTTCATACAGGCAGTAATGGCTGTCCCCCTTGCGGTAATATTCCCCGATGGTTTCTGTTCCCAGCTGCTGGCACTGGGGACTGTCCCAGGATAGAGCCTCCCTGCCCTCCGTCAGAATCGGCCTCTGCACGCTCTGCAAAACTATCTGTACGTTCTGATGCATGATTCCCCCCTGTAACTTCTGACATAATCGACTGGAGAATGCCCGCATTCCAGGCATCCTCCAAGTGCAGGACTTAGAAGTTCTTTGCGAAACAGCCCTAATATTCCTCAATCGGAATGGTCTTGGCCGACAAAATCCCATATTTTATAATGGAATTGGCAAAATTCTTAAACTTATCCGCCGTATCGCTGACATAGAACTGATACTGGTTCTCCCCAAGCGCCGGGGCAGAATCATTGAGCAGGCCCTTTTCCCCCAGCATCTCTTTCAACTCTCTGGCGGTCTCATAGGCCGGATTCACCAGCGTTACATTTTCCCCCATAATTCGTCCCATCGTTGAACTGATCAGCGGATAATGTGTACAGCCCAGAATCAGCGTATCAATATCCAGGTCAATCAGCTCCGCCAGATATCTTTTGGCAATCTCATCCGTCACCGGATCTACCCACAGGCCCTCTTCCACCAGAGGCACGAAAAGAGGACAGGCTTTTCCGTAGATCGTCACATCCTTATTCAGCTCCGTTATGTACTGGTTATAGATCTTGCTGCCGATGGTGGCCTCCGTGGCGATCACACCGATCCTGCCGTTGCGGGTCACCTCACTGGCCGCCTTGGCCCCGGGCTTTACCACACCGATCATGGGGATATCGCTCTCCGCCTCCAGTTCATCCAGCGCATAGGCGCTGGCGGTGTTGCAGGCTACCACAATGGTCTTTACCTCAAAGGTGCTCAGGAACCTTACGATCTGCTTGGAAAACCGGGTCACTGTCTCCCTGGATTTGCTGCCATAGGGAACCCGGGCCGTATCGCCGAAATAAATAATTTTTTCATTAGGGATCTGCCGCATGATCTCCCGGGCCACTGTCAGCCCTCCCACACCGGAGTCGAATACTCCTATGGGCGCATTTTTATCCGTATGATTCCAACTCACCGTCATGATACTACCCTTACCTTTTTCCTGATAATTTCTCCAGAAACTCCAGAAGTCTGCTGCGGTAACGTATCTGTCCCCGGTCCGCCTCCAGCAATGCCTGGTACAGCTCTTCGGCAGATAATTCCTCCGTATCCGTCAGCACTTCCTTTTCCGTCTCTTCTTCATACACAACACTGCAGGTATCCGGGGTCACCAGCAGTTCAGGATACAGCAACCCCCACAGACTTATATAGATACAGGTACACAGGGCAATTCTGATGTTCAGATGATTTTTCATAACAATACTCCATTCTGTGGGCTTCCTTTTCTCCCACTATATAGAGTTATTGCCCCTCCGCACCCTCTTTATACAGCAGCCGCCGTCAATGCCCGGTCTTTTCGCTGCGGATCTGTGCGATAATTGCTTTCTTCTGATTATCTATATGCACCCGGGCGGCCTGACTTGCCGTTTCCCGATCCTTTTTTACAATACTTTCATAGATGATCCGGTGTTCCTCGATCAGCCGCTGATGCTGGCTGGCGTCCTTGATATACTCAAAGCGGTACCGGTACATCTGCTCCGACAGGTTGTTGACCAGCTGCACCAGACGCTGATTGCCCGTGGCCTGTACAATGATATCGTGCAGCTGCACATCTGCCCGGGCAATCTTCTTCAGATCCCTGGTCTTCACCGCCGCCTCAAAAGCCTCGCAGGCCCGGTGCAGCTGCTCCGTCTCCGCCTCGGTGATCCGCTCGCAGGCAAGCTCCGCACACAGGGCGTCCAGCGCCCTGCGCACCTCCAGCACATCAGTCATGCTCTTCTCCGTGATCTGGGCCACCTCCGCCCCCCGCCTGGGAATCATGGTCACCAGGCCCTCCAGCTCCAGCTTGCGGATGGCCTCCCGGATAGGAGTACGACTGACGCCCAGCTTATTGGCCAGATGGATCTCCATCAGCCGCTCACCCGGCTTCAGTTCTCCGGTGAGAATCGCCTGCCGCAGGGTGTTGAACACCACATCCCGCAGCGGTAAAAATTCATTCATCTGTACATTAAAATCGTCCTGCATTGTGAACACCCCTTTATATGAATTCCGTCACAAAAAGCTGCTCCGCCAATCCTTTCTGCGCCAACTGGTCACAGGCGGTCTGGGCCTGCTCCCGGCTCTCATAAATTCCGAATACCGTGGGCCCGCTGCCGCTCATCAGGCTTCCCGTTGCCCCCATATCCAACATCTCCTCCTTGATCCGGGCGATCACCGGATATGCGGGGATAGTCACACGCTCCAGCACATTGCCCAGCCGGTCGGTCACCCCTGCCAGGTCTCCCGCCGCAATGGCGGCGCACATGCCGTCAATATCCGGATGCTCCCAGGCCTCTGATGCATCCAGATGCTCATAGACATACCGGGTGGATACCTGGATACCCGGCTTGGCCACCAGGATACTGCACCGGGGTGCCGGAGCAAGGGGGGTCAGTACCTCACCGATACCCTCCGCCAGGGCCGTCCCCCCCATGATACAGTAGGGCACATCAGCCCCTACCTTTACGCCCAGCTCCCGCAGCTGCTCATCCGTCAGTTCCAGGGAAAACAGTTCCCGCAGGCCCAGCAGCGTGGCTGCCGCATCGCTGCTGCCGCCCGCCATGCCCGCCGCAATAGGGATATGCTTCTCCAGATGAATGGACACGCCTTTCGTGATCCCACAGGTCTCGGCCAGCAGCCGGGCCGCCTTATAGATCAGATTGTTCTCATCCACCGGCAGTTCCCCGCAATCCGTAGTGATCCGTATGCCGGACTCCGCCTCTGCAAAGGTCAGCAAATCAGAAATCCCCACTGTCTGCATGACCATCCGTACCTCATGATAGCCGTTTTCCAGCCGCCGCACCACATCCAGCCCCAGATTGATCTTGGCATATGCCCTCTGGGCCAATGGCTTTTCTGTATCCTGCATGACCTATTCCCCTCTCTTCCTCTGCAATATCTGATGTATTTTGTATACAAGGATTGTACTGAATTATATACAATATTCCGGTACTTGTCAACTCTTTCAGCAGCCCTGCCGCACTAACCGCCGTAAACCGGATGCTTCAGCCTGCTTTCAAACACTTCATGGGGCAGCGGCCTGTCATACAGATATCCCTGAACCTGCTGACAGTTCACCGTCCTCAGGAAATCCGCCTGGATCCGGTTCTCCACTCCCTCACAAATCACCTCCCGGTGCAGGTCATTGATCATGCGCACCACATTCTCCACCATTTTTTCATGGGCCTCATCCGCATTCTCGATATCCTCGATAAAGGATTTATCCAGCTTCACCACATTCACATTCAGATTTTTCAGCAGAGACAGGGAGGAGTACCCTGTTCCAAAATCGTCTATGGAGGTATAGATCCCGTGCCGCCCCATTTCATCCACAAAGGCTACCAGCGCCTTAAAATCCTCATAACCGGAAGACTCCGTAAGCTCGATCTCCAGATACCGGCTGTCGATCTGATAGCGCCGGACGATCTCCAGCACCTTTGCAGCAAATGCCTGATCCCGCAGATGCAGCTTGGAAAAGTTGGAGGAGATGCGCACCGGCCGGATGCCCCTCTCCAGCCAGTTCCGGATATCCCGGCAGACCTGTTCAAATACATAGAAATCCAGTTCCGTAATATACCCCTCTTCCTCCAGCACCGGCACAAACTGTCCCGGCCCCACCACCTGGCCGTCCCGGTTCCACCGCACCAGGGCCTCTGCGCCGCACAGCGTATCCACGGCAATATTTACCTTGGGCTGATAATACACCACAAACTCCCTCTCCTGCAGCGCTTTTCTGCACTGTACCAGAATCTCTTTCCGCTCCACCATACGATCATGCATCGCCCGGTCATACCAGACATGATCCGGAGCCCCGTTCATGCGGGTATCCGCCAGAGCCAGGCAGCAGGCGTTCACCACCTCCCGCAGAGAATCCTGTTCCCGGATCTGATAGAGGCCGCATCTGCTGTAGATCGTCAGCTTCTTCATTCCCTCCGGGGTGTCCACCGAAATCTCCATATTCTGCAGATAAGCCAGCAGCTCGGGAATGCGCTCCTGTCTGACCAGCAGAATGAAGTTATCCCCGCCGTTACGGGCAATCTTCTCTCCTTTCTGCAGAAACCCCGCTATGGAAGCCGCATACCGGATCAGCACCATGTCGCCGGTCTTATCCCCCAGCTGCTGATTAAAGTAGTTAAAGTCCTTAATATTACAGGATACGCCCACATACTCCTCCCATCTTCCATGCTTGATGAGACGTGTACTGTCTTTCTGTAATTTTTCATAATTATCCACCTGTGTCAGGGCATCCTTGTTCACCAGGGAGTCAAAGATGCGGGAACAGTATATCATGGTAATCAGAGAAAAGGCCGCCAGCAGGATGATAAACAGCACCGAGCTTTGCCGGGCAAAATTGATTCTCCGGGACATGAGCTGTTCCGCCGCATCCATATCCTCCGCAATCATCGTACTCAGTTCTTCCACACTCTGATTGACTTTTTCTATGTAGGACTGCAGGGCAGTCTCCATATAATAACCGGCAGTCGCCGTATCCCCCTTGTCGCTGAAATAAAAAACATAACCGATATTTTTCAGATAGCTCTTATAACCGGAATAGATGCTGTGATAGTACGGCTCATAGGCGGTTTCCATTACGCTTTCATTCAGCTTCTCCAGGCTGTCCTCAATCACTGCTTCCAGGCTGTCGGTGATCTCCCGGATCTCTTCCCGCTTTTTCCCTTCTGCTGCGGCGCTCATATATTGGTAAATCAGCGCCTGATGCCGGTACAGTGACCGGCTGACGGTATTGATATATTTTACATTGCTGTAATTACAGTCAATACTGTTGCTGTAATTATCCGCAACCTCTTTCTGATTATAACTTAAAAACAACAGGCCGCCGATCCCCATCAGCATACTGAGCAATGTGACCAGCATAATGCGGAGCAGCAGATTCTTCCTCTTCGGGTTGGCATTGCCCGCCTGATATCCTCTGTAAATCCGTTTCTTCATGAATTGCCTCCCTGCCTCCTTACGGTCACTGAGCCGGTTCCGACGGCATGATGATCTGTTCCACCATTTCATCCAGCAGGAGCTGTAAATCCCGGTCTCCCTGATTGCCCCCTGCCATCGTGATGCCGAAACGGCTGCTGGCCGACCAGAACGGATCCGCCACACTCTGCACCGTGCTGTAGACAGACTGCTCCAGCAGAGCGGCCACCGCCGGAGCCTGCTGCACCTGCGGGGCCTGCATTGCCTGCTGATTAACCGGGCACTCTCCGGTAGCTTCAAAACGCCGGAGCTGGTTCTCTGCATTGGTCAGATAGGAGACCAGCTTCCTGCACCACTCGGGATGAGCCGTATGGGCATTGATACCCATGAGCTTAAAACCGGAAAAGCTGCACATCTGCACCTGATCCCCGGCCAGGGTATAGGTGGGCAGCTTGACCGCCCCATAATCTTCCCCCCAAGCGTCCTCCACATACTGCGCAGTCCAGGGGCCGTTGATGCCTGCAATGACGGTGCCTTCCTGAACGCCCTTTAA
>JAGANP010000110.1 GCA_017624175.1 Lachnospiraceae bacterium
GGATTTATCCAGCCACCGCAGCATCTGGGCGCCCACCTCGGTCTCTTTCTGAGCCGCCTTGAAGCACTCCTCAAAGGCCATATCATATTTGTCAAAATCCGTCTCACTCTTGACCAGAATCATCCGGGCCACATAGTAAAACTGCGTCAGGGAGCTGCCGCACAGCCCCTTATCCAATGCCTCCTGCAGGGTCAGCCACTCCCCTAAGGTCACATGAAGTCCCTTGGCACGCAGCGCATCAAAAAATTTTATGAACATGCTCCTACCCCTTTACAGCTGATTGGAATGCTTCACCAGTTCCAGATCCTCGTCCTTTTTCACCACCACACCGATAAAGGGCAGCGCACTGCGGATCCGGTCTGCGCTGATACCGCCGATCTGCAGGGCGTTGACCCAATCGATCAGCTCGGAGGTGCTGGGCTTTTTGCGGATATCCCGGATGCTGCGGATATTGTAGAAGACCTCCATGGCGTTTTTCAGCAGATGCTCCTCCACATCGGGGAAATGAACCCGCACAATCTCTTCCATCAGTTCCTGTGACGGGAACTCAATATAATGGAAAATACACCGGCGCAGGAAAGCATCCGGCAGTTCCTTCTCCGCATTGGAGGTGATGATCACAATGGGACGATGCTTTGCCTTTACCGTGCGCTTGGTCTCATTGATATAGAATTCCATCTGATCCAGCTCCCACAGCAGGTCGTTGGGGAACTCCAGATCCGCCTTGTCGATCTCATCGATCAGCAGCACCACCTGCTCCTCGCTGTCGAAAGCCTCACCCAGCTTGCCCAGCTTGATATACCGGGCGATATCGTCCACGCCCTCCACGCCGAACTGTCCGTCATACAGACGCTGGATGGTATCGTACACATAAAGGCCGTCCTGGGCTTTGGTGGTGGACTTGATATTCCAGATAATCAGCCGCTTGTCCAATGCCTTGGCCACGGCCTCCGCCAGCATGGTCTTACCCGTGCCCGGCTCTCCCTTGATCAGCAGGGGCTTCTGCAGCGCCATGGCAATGTTTACGCTGGCCATCAGCTCCTCGCTGGCCACATATTCTCTGGTTCCCTGGAACGTATTGGTGTTTTCACTCATATTCGTTATTCTCCTCTTGCTCCTTGATCACTTTGTAACCGCTCTGTCTTAAACCTGACTTGAAAAATACCTAACAACATGTTACGATATTCTGTGTGGAAAAGCAAGCAAATTAATTGACAATTCTCCCTGCTTTCCAAATATTTTACAGAAAGGTATGTGAAAATCATGCATATATCCCAACCTAAAAATATCCCCATTTCTTTCGAAGTGTTCCCGCCGAAAAATGATGGGGAATTCGAAACCGCCTTTGCCACCCTGGACAAGCTGGGCGCCCTTAAGCCCGCCTTTATCAGCGTTACCTACGGCGCCGGAGGCAGCAATTCCAAAAAGACCGTGGAGATCGCCTCCTACATCCAGAACCGGCTGCAGCTCCCCGCCCTGGCCCATATTACCTGTGTGGGCAGCAAAAAGGAAAATCTGCGGGACGTCCTGTCCTCCCTGAAAGCTGCCGGTGTGACCCGGGTACTGGCCCTGAGGGGAGACCGTCCCCGTGACATGACGGATGAGCAATATGCCTCCCGTGACTTTGAACATGCCAGCGATATGATCGCCTACTTAAAGGAATTAGAGCCCGAGCTGCACATTGCAGCAGCCTGCTATCCCGAGAAGCACTACGAGTGCTTCAGCATGCAGTCCGACTTGGGCTACCTGAAGCTGAAACAGGATATGGGGGCGGAGGATCTGATCAGCCAGATGTTCTTTGACAACGATTATTTCTATGAATTCCTGGAAAAGGCCCGCCGCAGGGGCATAACCCTGCCGATCCATGCCGGGATCATGCCGGTGACCAGCGCAGGTCAGTTAGGCACCAGCATCTCCCTCTCCGGCGCCACGATTCCCAAGGCCTTTGCGGACATGATCGCCCGCTACGGGGACTCCCCCGAGGATATGCGCAAGGCCGGTATCGACTATGCGGTACGCCAGATCATTGATCTGCAGCAGAACGGGGTAGACGGAATCCATATCTACACTATGAACAAACCGAAGATGGCCGCCGAGATCATGGAAGCCATCCGATAAACAGGCATCAATCGAGTAGGGGAGATTTTCTCTCCCCTCTCACACCACCGTACATGCCGTTCGGCATACGGCGGTTCAACGTAAC
>JAGANP010000111.1 GCA_017624175.1 Lachnospiraceae bacterium
GATGCATTACCCGAAAACCCCCAGGAGGGTGTCACCGCTTTTACATGAGGCACTTTCTCCCGGATCGCTTCAATATCCTCATTGGTAAATTCCACCTCTATCCCATCATCATTATCTCCGTAAGAATAGATATAGATCTGTCCTCCGGCCATATTGTTCAGCTCGTCATTGATACCGCTCTTGACGCCGTTACCGATGGAAATGATCATGATGACAGAGGAAATACCGATGATAATGCCCAGCATGGTCAAAAAAGAACGGCCTTTATTGCTCTTTATGTTCATCAGGGCAATCTTTATATATTCCCATATCTGTGCCATAGTTCCTCCTTACTGGGGCATGACATTCACAGCCATTCCGTCTTCCAATGCGGTAAAGGAGGTCAGTATGATCTGATCTTCTTCTGAAATTCCTTCCACCACCTCTACATAAGAATCGGAGGTGATACCGCACACAATAGGTCTTCTCACTGCCTTACCATCCTCGATCACATAGAGGAAATCCCCCTCCTTGTCGGCATTGACTGCCTCCACAGGAATCGTCAGCGCATTTTCACACTTTCTGGTATAGACTGTCAGTTTTGCATCCAATCCAAGAATGATCTTGTCATCCGGATTCAAAATCTGCACTTCCACGCCCACCATAGGGGTTTTGGAATCGTTCAGGGTAGCCATGCGGTTGATCTTGCTGATCTGCCCCTCATAGTCATTCCCCATGATCGTCACATCCACCTTCTGCCCTTCCTTAAGCTTCTCAATATCATACTTGGATGCATTGAAGGTTACTTTCACATTATCACTGCTCTCCAGCTTTAAAAGCTGCGTGCCCTCTGCAACGGTAGCACCGCAAACAGCAGTACACTCGGTAATGATTCCGTTAAAGTCGGCGCGCACACCCTGTTTTGCCAGATAATACGCTTCCTCCGCTTCTTCATAAGAAAGCTTTGCCAGCTCATAGTCTGCATCTTTCTGTTCTTTGTCATAAGCATCCCACACTACATTTTCACTGGTATTTTTCTGGGATTCCATCTCCGCTTTATATTCCTTATAATCTGCGATCCGCTCCTGAACATCTGCGATCTCGGCTTCCATTTCCGCCACATAATCCGAGGAACCGGCAATCCCCTGAAGATAGCTGTTGCGGGATATTTGGGCTTTCACATCATTGATCTCCTCCTGGATCTTTTTGCCTTCTTCTGTAAGGCCTGCGGGATCATCCCCACCCGATACGGTCGTCTCACCTTCCAGTTTGATCTGCAGCTCTGAAAGCTTCTGATTCAGCAGATAAGCATCTTCCGCCAGATCATTTCCGGTCTCCCGCTGGCTCTTTTTTAACTGATCCTGCAATTTCTTGAGATACGCTTCATTATCTGCGATCTGCCGGTTCAGCACATCCAGATTGATATTGGCCTCGTTCAGATCCGCCTGGCTCTCCGAGTTGTCTGCCACAGCTCCCAGATAACCCGCACGGCTCCCCGCCTGCTCCAATGCAGCCTGGCGCAAGCGTCTGTCCATCTGTTCCATGTCATAGCTTATCAGCATATCCCCTGCAGCCACTGCATCACCCGGTTCTGCCTCCACCTGCAGTACCTTCCCGCTGACCATGGAAAATATTACCTTCGTCTCTCCGCTGACCACCGTGCCGTTGGTGGAAATGCTTTCCTGCAGATTGCCGCGTTCAGCCGAAGTTGTAGTGACTAACGCTCCCTGCTCCATTGACATTGCGCAGCTTACCAGTTTGATAACGACCAAAAGTACTACTACAATGATTGCAACAATTATGATTCCTTTTTTCTTCTTTTTCATTTTTCC
>JAGANP010000112.1 GCA_017624175.1 Lachnospiraceae bacterium
AACTCCCCTGTCTCCGGTCACCGCTTCGGTGCACCGCCGCAGCAGCGGCTATTCCTCAGTAAACATCGCCGTGGACAGATACCGATCCCCGTAATCCGGCAGCAGAGCTACGATTGTCTTCCCCTTATTCTGCGGTCTCAGTGCCAGCTGGGAAGCTGCATACAAAGCTGCGCCGGAGGTAATGCCCACCAGTATCCCCTCTTTCCGGGCAATCTCCCTGCCCGTGGTAAATGCCTGTTCCGTAGTCACGGTAAAGATCTCGTCATACACCTGGGTATTTAAAATGGAGGGAACAAAGCCTGCTCCGATGCCCTGCAGCTTGTGAGGGCCGGGCTTCCCGCCGGAGAGTACGGGGGAATCTGCCGGTTCCACTGCCACAATATGCACTTTGGGGTTTTTCGATTTCAGATAAGTACCGATACCGGTTATGGTGCCGCCGGTGCCCACTCCTGCCACAAAGATATCCACCCTGCCGTCCGTATCCTCCCAGATCTCCGGGCCGGTGGTGGCAGCATGAGCTGCCGGGTTGGCAGGATTGTCAAACTGCCCCAGGATTACTGCACCGGGAATTTCCCGCTCCAGCTCCTCCGCCCTGGCAATGGCGCCTTTCATTCCCTTGGCCCCCTCCGTCAATACCAGTTCTGCGCCATAGGCCTTCAGCAGATTGCGCCGCTCCACGCTCATGGTGTCCGGCAGGGTCAGAATCGTCCGATAACCCTTGGCTGCCGCTACACTGGCCAGGCCGATACCGGTGTTGCCGCTGGTGGGCTCGATAATTGTGGCACCGGGCTTTAAGATCCCTTTCTTCTCCGCATCCTCCACCATGGACAGTGCAATCTTGTCCTTAACGCTGCCTGCGGGATTCAGGTATTCCAGCTTTACCAGGATATCCGCATCCTGGATCCCATTTGCTTTCCGATAATTATCCACCCGCATCAGCGGTGTATGCCCGATCAGTTCTGTTGCCTTGCTATAAATCTTAGCCATGATATATTCCTCCTCTCATTTCCTAGTTATCTGATATGAATGTTATGAATAGAATATACCATTTTTTACCCGCTGTCAATTCTTTTTTTCAAACTGCTATTTCCCATTTGCGATATCACTTTTCCAATGACTTCTGCTTTTTTCAAACAGCTCTCAGATTCCAGTCAGTTCCCGAAATTCCTGAATACTGCCTGCACGTGCTGAACTTTTGTGCCAGCTGCTCAGCTTCTGGAAATCCGACTCCGCCCGGATCTGCTCCATTACCTCCTGGGGTACTGCTCCCGTTTACTCTTAATATTCTTCCAGAAATTCTGCCATCGTGACAATCTCCGGCATTTCCACATCCAAAACCAGAAAATCCTTATCTCCCGTCACGAATACGTCAATGCCTTCCATAATCGCCGTTGCCAGTATCGGGGAGTCTTTCGTGTCTCGCATCTCCGGGAACTCCTGCAGATCCAACGCTTTCGGTGTGTAAACCAGTTCAAAAGGCAGCTCCAGAAAGAAACGGTCAAGAAACTTCCTCTTTGCTGGAAATTTTCGTTCAGTCACAAGCCGCAGTTCCTCAACCACATAGTCACATACCACAATCTGATGGCTGTCCGTCAGCCGCCTTGCAAGCTCCCTTGTCTGTTTGGAGGGGAAGAAGATCATGGAGATAAAAATGTTGGTATCGAGCATTACCCGCAAACTAATACCCCCTTACTTCTTTCCGGATTTCCTTCATGTAATCCTGCATTTCTTCCTCGGATGCGAATCCTGCCTTCTCCGCTTCCCCTGCAAACGCTTCTTCTGCCCGCTTAAATGCCAGCATTGCAGAATTTTCAAAATAAAATCTGCCGTTTTCCTCTAAAATCACAATCTTATCTCCGGCTTTCAATTTCAGCGCATTCCGTACAGATACGGGAATGGTAATCTGCCCTTTACTGGAAATTTTTGCTATTTCCATATATCATCATCCTTTCAAAATGTCCGCTTTGTTTTCTTTACTTTCTTTACATCTCTATTATACGCAATGGATTAGATAATATCAATCTTTTTCATCAACTCTGTGAAACAAATAACTTGTTATTATTAACTTTTTATTATTAATATTCTAAGACTGATATTCTTAATTGTTTAAGTATATAATATACATATTATTCAGGAGGAGGTATAGGTAGTTGCAAGAACGTGGAACAATCGAAATTCATTTGAAAGAATTACTTGAAGAAGCCGGGTTGAGCAAAAATAAATTTTGCCAGAGAGCGGAACTGCAGCGTTCACAGTTGAATGGTTATCTCAATAATACAATTACAAGACTGGACGTTGATGTATTGGTAAGAATATGTGATACACTGAATTGTTCCATAGCCGATCTTTTGGAATACAAACCATAAGCTTGGGATACATACTCACTTTTTTATTATTTCTTTTGCTATAAGTTCCCCAACTTTAATTATAAATTCCTCTGGAGTCGGGGTAACATTTTCTCCAAAGAGTGTATTCCACATTTGACGTGTTTCGGAATTCAGATATCCCGCCATAATTGCCTTTTGCATTTCTTCTCTTACTTCATCTTCCGAAATAGCTTCTTGAATGGCTATCTTTTTGATCGCTTTTTTGACTGCTTTATAGGACTTGTAACAGTTCAGCCCCTCTGCTCATAAGAAGGGTCAAGAGACACATTTAGTCCACATCATATAAATCCCTATCGGCAGTATGGTGTGATATGTTCAAACAGAAAGCACACTAGGACTTGCGCAGTGTCCTTTTTTTGATAAGTTAATAATAATGTCAGTCCATACGAGAGGTTTAGAAAATGATAACCGATAAAACTTATGCTGTACCTTATGTATATCAAAAAGAGGAGGAAAAGAGGCGGAAGAAGCAGTCTCCGATCCGGGTCACTGTGCCCGGCTCAAAAAGCCTGACCAACCGGGCATTGCTTCTGGCCACACTGGCCCGGGGCACTTCTGTCCTGCGTGGAGTTCTGTTTTCCGATGATTCCCGGCATTTTCTGCAATGTATCCAGGATCTTGGCTTTGAAACTATCGTAAATGAAGAAAAAAAAGAAGTCAGAGTCACCGGTCTGGGGGGCGCAGTACCCAAAGCGGAAGCCAGCCAATATGTGGGCAGCGCCGGTACCGCAGCCAGATTCCTGACCGCATATCTGGGGGTATCCCAGGGCACCTACCATATGGACGCCTCCGCACAGATGCGCAGGCGCCCCATGGCTCCGCTGATCGCTTCCCTGCGGGAACTGGGCTGCGAGATCTGCTGTGAAGAAGAGGAGGGATATTTTCCCTTTACCCTGAAAAGTCACGGCTTTGGAAAGAATCAGATTACCGTGGACATTGCCCACAGCAGCCAGTTTCTCAGTGCGCTGCTCATATCCTCCTGTCTGTCCGCAGAGGATATGACCATCCACATTCGGGGGGAGCACGGCATGGCCTACATTCAGATCACCACCCGGATGATGGAGCAGTTCGGTGTTCATGCCGAGCCTTTATATTACTGCAGCGGCAATGCGGAAAGCCACGGCTGCAGCGGCTGTATCAACAGCACCCAGCCCATGGGCTATCGGATTGCCGCCGGGCAGCACTATCAATCCCTGGACTATCAGATTGAGCCGGATGTATCCGCCGCATGCTATTTTTATGCCATGGTGCCGCTGCTGGGTATCCCCATGCAGGTTCTGCATGTGAATGCGGAAAGTATGCAGGGAGACCTGGCTTTCCTGGATAT
The DNA here is from genome assembly GCA_017624175.1 of Lachnospiraceae bacterium. GTDB lineage: Bacteria > Bacillota > Clostridia > Lachnospirales > Lachnospiraceae > Acetatifactor. The sequence goes on from JAGANP010000112.1 coordinate 3,715, forward strand.
TCTGGTAAAAATGGGCTGCCGCCTTGAGGAAGCTCCCGACGGCCTGGTTCTGCTGCCCCCGGCTGACGGACATTTTACCGGCGTTACTGCGGATATGTCCGCCTGTTCCGATCAGGCCATCACCCTTGCCGCCATCGCCCCCTTTGCAGACAATCCGACTACGATCACAGGCATCGGGCATATCCGGTTTCAGGAATGCGACCGCCTGACTGCCATCTGCACCGAGCTGGCACGCATGGGAATACGCTGTGAGTCCACGGACAGCAGCATCACCATTTATCCCGGCACACCCAGTCCCTGCACCGTCCGAACCTATGAGGATCACCGCATGGCCATGGGATTTACCCTGACAGGACTGAGAGCCCCCGGAATCCTCATCGACAATCCCGGCTGCTGCCGCAAAACCTTTGAAGAATATTACGAAGTACTGGCCGAATGTATCCGGCAGCTGTAAACCTTTTTCCACGGGCAGCTTTTCGTCTGGGGGAATTTCAGGAAATCTAAATTTCCGGTCAGGGCCCGGAGCTGTTCCATTACTTTCTGGGGCACAGACCCCCCTGCATTTTGGCAGAGGACCCTCTCAGGCGAAAATTTCCGCCACGGAACTGCCCTCCTTCACAAAGGCAATAAATTTTTCCAGAGGCGCCTCACAGGTCAGCCATTGCTTTCCGCCGTACACTTTCTTGCTGTTCACATCCTGCCAGCTGCCTTCCGGCAGATAGACGCTTCGCTTTGTGCAGCCCTGCTCTGTGATGGGAGCAAAAAGAATATCCTCGCCAAACAGATACTGATCCTCCAGCCCATAGCACACCTCGTCGTTATAATAGTCAAAAAACATGGGACGCATCAGGGGCTTTCCTTCCCTGGAGGCAATATCCATATAATGGCAGATATATGGCCTTAGCTTCTCCCGAAGCTCTACCAGGCCTTTCAGTATCTCATAATCTCTATCGCCAAAACTCCATATCTCATTATCGCCGCCGCTTCTCTCCTTCACCCCGGGGTGCCGTTCGGCCTGACCGGGAGTCCGAAGCCGGGAGCCCTGGAGCCGCATCACAGGACAGAACAGGCCAAACTGTGCCCAGCGCACCACCAGCTCCTGAAAATATTCGCTCTGAATATCTCCGGAATGAAAGCCGCCGATATCGCTGTTCCACCAGGGAATTCCGCTCATTGCCATGGAAAGCCCTGTCTTCACACTCATCCGCAGCGCTTCAAAGCTGGAAGCAATATCTCCGTTCCACACCAGAGCGCCAAACCTCTGACTGCCGGGGTAAGCGGCACGGGTGAGCAAAATAATATCCTCCTCCCCCTCCTTACGCAATCCCTCATAGAACATCCTGCTGTAATAGTAGGGATAAAGCATAGCCGTCTGCGCCCCATTCCCCGCATACAGCTTCAGGTTGGAATATTGCTGGGGATGTACCTCCGGCTCCGCTTCATCCAGCCAGAAATTGCTGATGCCTTTATCATAATAGTTTTTCTTTACCTTGTCCCAGACAAATGACCTCGTCTCCGGATTGGTCACGTCAATAAATGTCTGCTGGCCATAAAAATCAAAGATACCATATTGCCCGTTTTCCGTGCGGATCAGCATATTTGCATCGTCCATTGCCCGATAGTTTTCGCTGTCCGGGTTGATTGTAGGCCAAATGGAGACGACCGGCTGTACCCCCATCTCTTTCAGTTCCCTGCACATGCCTTCAGGATCCGGCCAGTATTCGGGATCAAATTTCCACTCTCCCTGCTGCGTCCAGTGAAAATAGTCAATCACAATGGCCGACAGAGGGATTCCCCTTTTCTGATACTCCCTTGCCGTCTCCAGCACCTCCTCCTGGCTCTCATAACGCAGCTTGCTCTGCCAGAAGCCTGCCGCCCAATCCGGAAAGTGCGGTGCATAACCTGTCAGAGCACAGTACTTTTTCAGCACCTGTGCCGGAGTTTCACCTGCATACACCAGGTAGTCTGCCTGATAGGCGCTGTCCGCCACCCACATCGTATGGTTCTTCGTTGTCTCACAGCGGCCGGGCGCCGGATTGTTCCAGAAGAAACCGTATCCCATGGAAGAATACACCACCGGTATTGCAGACTTGGTATTATAATGCTGCAGATTACAGGTGCTGCCCTTACGGTCAAATACGTCCTCCTGCTCCTGTCCCAGCCCGTAAAAATGCTCGCCGGGATTGGCATCAAAAATCACCTTAATCTGATAATGATCCCCCTCCGTATGTATATTCCGACCGGTGTAATCTCCTTCAAACCTGGTATGCAGAATCTGTTCTCCCCTCCGGGAATAGGTGAGTATACCTCCATACCAGGGATTTCCCGCCTCCACCTTTACAGCGATCATGCCGTTGGTCAGCGTAGCGCTCTGACTATCACCCGTAATGACACATTCCGCCTCCTGATCCGGCGGTAAAAGCGTCCAGCTCTCCTCAAGCAATTTGGCATTTTTCGTGGAGCGGCATCTGATGCAATCTCTGCCATAGGCCTCTACCACCGTCAGTTCATCCCGTCTCTGAAAAATGATTCTGTCCTTCTCCAATGTAATAATTCCCATACGCTTCTCCTTATTTCTTTAAAAAGTGATTTTGGATTGCTCCCCTGCTAATATTATATTTACTTTATTCTTTAAAAACTTGAATTTTTGTGTTTCATGCTTGCACTATTTTGCTTTTTCAGATAAACTTGGACATATATGTTTCGGCACTGCGCCACAAAGCGCCGTAAAAGGAGGTTGTCTTGTCACCAAATACTCCGCATGCACCGTCACCAACGGAAAATATCATCCACCGCACTGCTTCCCGGCCTTTTTCCCTCCATCATACCCTGGTGGGAAAGGAAGAGACCTGCGCCCTGTACCTCCATTGCCATCCGGAGGCAGAGCTTTTTTATCTGGAACAGGGAAAGCTGGAATTTCAGATAGAGAATCGCACCTATGTCCTGTGTGCCGGAGAAGGAATCTTTATTCCTCCCGACTTAATTCACAGCGCCCTCAATCTTACCGATGCCCGGGAAATGTGCAGCTATAGAGCAATCGTCTTTTCCGTTGCTCTGCTGGAAAAAAGTCTTCCGCCATATTGCCAGCCCTATTTTACTCCTCTGTATCTGCAGAGGCTGGACTGCATCTATCCCATAACACGTGCAAATCCGGCCAACGATAAGCTCCTCTCCCTGCTGCCCTCCCTTTTTTCCTTTCAGGAGACAGCGCTTGACCGCTATGAATTAGCGCTCACCGGCTCACTGCTTCTCTGTTGGCAGGAGTTATATAATCATTGTTTTTCTCAAGCTGCAGAATCCACCCCCAGGTGCGGTAACCAGACGGAGCTGACGGCAAGTCTGACTTATATACAGCAGCATTTTTCCGAACCTCTCACTCTGGCGGATCTGGCTGCCAGTGCAGGCTTCAGCGAGGGATATTTCTGTCACAGCTTCAAATCCTTTACCGGTTACTCTCCTTTCGTATATTTAAATCGCATACGAATCGTCAAAAGCTGTGAACTGCTCATTCAAACCGATAAAAAAATAACTGAGATTGCCTCCCTCTGCGGTTTTAACAATATCAGCTATTTCAACCGAACCTTTTATAAAATGATGCATCTGACTCCTTCCGGTTACCGGAAAGCGTTCTCTGCTGCACCGCTATTATGATCTCCCAAAACGGAACCATTTTTCCGGGAGCTGCACCAGCACCACGGCGGCAAACACCAGAATGCAGCCCACGATCTGTCTTCCCGTCATGGTCTGATCCGTGGTCAGGAAGCCGATCTTATAAGCAATCCAGCCCGAAACCGTGGCAAATACGGACTCCAGGCTCAGAATGAGGGCCGCCACTGTGGGATTTACCCCTCTCTGCCCCACAATCTGCAGGGTATAGGCCACGCCGCAGCTCAAAACTCCGGCATAAGCCAGGGAGCCCAATCCGTCCTGAAGCTGACTGATGGTGGGATTCTCCCAGACCAGAGCGCCGACGCCGCAGAGAATCCCGCAGACTGCAAACTGGATACAGGATACCATCACGCCATCTGTCCGAGGCGAGAAATAGTCCACCAGAAGAATATGTACCGTAAATACCAGGGCGCAGAGAAATACCAGCAGATCCCCTCTTCCCAGGGACAGACTCTCGGTCATGCACAGCAGATACATCCCGGCAGCCGCCATAACCGCCCCCAGCCAGACGATCCCCGACACCCTGCGTCTGAAAAAAATCCCTGCAATGGGCACAAAAATGATATACAGCGTGGTGATAAAACCAGCCTTTCCCACCGTGGTATACTGGATTCCGTACTGCTGGAGCGTGCTGGCAGCCGTCAGCGCCAGACCGCAGCAGACGCCGGCTTTCACCGTGAGACGCCAGTCCCTTTTCTCCTCTGTTTTCCCGGCCTTATGCCCTGCTGCCCCATGACGGATTCCCAGATAAATCACCAGTACAAGAGATCCAATCAGGGAGCGCACCCCATTAAAGGTCAGCGGTCCCATATAATCCATGCCCTTACTTTGGGAGACAAAGGCCATGCCCCAGATAAATGCCGCCAGTAATAAGAGCAGGCTATGTCCTGCCCCCGCTTTTTCTCTTCTCATATATACTGTACCTCTTCTTCTCTGTTTCTATCTATTGGGATTCCGGAGTCTCCGTCCTCCCGCAGTTCTGCATCCTCTCAATGACCCTGCAATATTGTACCAGCATTCTTCCGCATTTACAAGTGAAAACACGATCCGCATTCTTTTCGCCGTGGCCTCTCGGGTCAGGCGCATTCTGATATCGGCAAAAATGCGTATGATATGGCTGACAGATCAGCTGCAATCTGCACAAAATTCCAGAATTCTTTGATTCCCGCTATACACTTTCCCGGGTTTATGTTATACTGAACATACATTTTCCGAAGCAATCTGATAAAGAACGGAGGCAAAAAACATGAGCAAAAAACGTGTCGTAGTGTCCCTGGGACATGATGCATTAGGATATACCACGCTGGAGCAGTGGGATGCGGTAAAGAAAACCGCCCGGGCTCTGGCAGATCTGGTGGAGGCGGATTATCAGCTGACCATCACCCACAGCAACGGGCCCCAGGTCAGCATGATCCACAAGGCCATGACGGAACTGCGCCGGGTCTATATTGACTATACTCCGGCTCCCATGTGCGTCTGCTCGGCCATGAGCCAGGGCTATGTGGGCTATGATATCCAGAATGCGCTGCGCAGCGAGCTGCTTTCCAGAGGCATCTCCAAGCCGGTGAGCACGATCCTGACCCAGGTAACCGTGGATCCCTATGACGAAGCATTTTACGAGCCCACCAAGGTCATCGGCCGCTATATGTCCCGGGAGGACGCAGAGGTGGAGATCAAAAAGGGGAATTATGTCAAGGAGTTTCCCGGCAAGGGCTTCCGCCGTGTCATCGCAGCGCCCAAGCCCCTGGATATCGTGGAGATTGAAACCATCCGCACTCTGGTAAATGCGGATCAGGAGGTCATCGCCTGCGGCGGCGGCGGTATTCCCGTTATCGAACAGAAGCATGTATTAAAGGGCGCTTCCGCTGTCATTGAAAAAGACGCCATTGCCGGTAAGCTGGCGGCGGATCTGCAGAGCGACGAGCTGATCATCCTGACCGGCGTGGACTGTGTCTACGAAAATTACGGCACCGAGAACCAGCAGCCCATTGCTGCCATGACCACGGCCCGGGCTCAGGAGCTTATTGCCCGAGAGCAGTTTGAAGCAGGCACCATGCTGCCCAAGATCGAAGCAGCCATTGCCTATCTGGAAAAGAATCCCCAGGGCAGAGTGCTGATCACCTCCATGGATGCATTGAAAGACGCATTAAAAGGAAAGAGCGGCACCTTGATTACGGCATAATTTATGCAAGAAGAGACAAACGGGCTGTGGTCATCTTTCGAGCTGTCCACAGCCCGTTACTTACTTCTTATTCTTTCTCCCATCCTGCTTTGCCGCCATACGGTTTCTGCTCCCGGACTGCCTGTTTCGGCGCTGTCTCCTCTTCTGCAGTCTCTTCAGCTTCCTCCCCTGATCCTTAAGCCCCAGTACGGACAGCATAGAACCCAATATAATACAGAAATCCGACACGTTGAACACCAGCCTGCCAAACGGCTTCCACTTTACGTTGAAGCTGACATAATCCATTACATACTGCTGCTTCAGCCTGTCATAGGTATTGCTGAAAGCACCGCCCAGCAGCAGGGAAAGCCCTGTCCGCAGCAGATTGCTGCCGTATACGCTCAGACTGAGGACAAACAGCAATGACGCTGCCAGGGTCAGCCCCAGCGATATGGCCGTTACCACAGGCCCGTGCTTCTCTCCCATGCCCAGCATGGCGCCCCGGTTATGAAATTTCTGCAGCACCACTCTGCCACCGCAGATCTGCCGCCTCTCCCCGGTTTTCAGCTGCCGCTGGGCCCTGTCCTTCAGATAGGTATCCCCCATAAAGATCCCCACAATAAGGCTTACAAAAAAATTAATCATATCCAAATGTCCTCTTCGCCTATATGTTGTAAAGTCAAAAAGCTATCGCTCATGCGACAGCTTTCTCAGGCAACACTATATTATGCATCATAACATATTGCGAAAAAAAAGTCTAGCATTTTTTCTTTTTTCCCGTATAATAAATTTTACACTACACTATAACCGTTCAGACATGGGGCGGCTGCAGAGCAGCAGGAAAGGTGGCGCAGATGAGTAAATTACCCGGAATTACCAGGCAGGATGAGGAACAGAGGCTGAGAGACACGATTGCCATTGCAGAGGATAAGCTGGCAAGAACCAAGCAGGACGTAAAGGCTCTGGCAGAGGAACTTCATGAGATGCTGGAGGTGTTCGATGAAAATGACAAGGAGACCATGGCTCTGTGGAACAATACGGACGCCCGGTTTCAGGAGGTCAACCAGGATCTGCGGCGGGCCGAGCAGGCCAGGAAAAAGCCCTATTTCGGGCGCATTGATTTCCAGGATAAGCAGATCGGCAGGGACGAGGCCTACTATATCGGCCGTTCCGTGATCGCCAGGGATCCCGCCCACCCGGAGGTCATCGACTGGCGGGCCCCTATTGCCGGAATCTACTATGACAGTTCGCTGGGGGAGGTGGCCTATTCCGTCAAGGGGGAGGGCCGGTATGTGGTGGATCTGAAACGGAAGCGCACCTACGAGATCGACCAGGATATCCTGAAGGATTTCTATGATTCCGATGTGGTGGCCAATGACGAACTGCTCACCAAGTACCTGGCCAAAAACAAGAAAGCGGTGCTGGGAGAGATTATCGCCACCATACAGAAGGAGCAGAACGAAGCCATCCGCAAGAAGCCCCAGCACAATATGATTATCCAGGGAGCGGCAGGCTCCGGCAAGACCACGGTGGCCATGCACCGGATCTCCTATATCCTCTATAATTATGAACTGGAATTTGCCCCTCAGGACTTCTATATTATCGGCAGCAATCAGGTGCTGCTGAACTATATCACCGGGGTGCTGCCGGAGCTGAATGTCTATGGGGTATCCCAGATGACCATGGAACAGCTGTTTATCCGCCTGCTCTATGAGGATTGGGATAAAAAATACACGGTGAAGCCGGTACGCAGGGGAATTACCCCGCCGGTAAAAGGCACCCTTACCTGGTTTCGGGCGTTGGAACAATTCTGCAACAGCTATGAGCGGGAGATCATTCCCCGAGAGGATGTCGTCATTGAAAAAAACGGCACGCTGCTGCTGTCTGCGGAAGCCATAGAACGGATCCTGCAGAAAAGCCAAAAGCTGTCCCGGGCGGATAAGATCAGCCGGCTGACCGAGCATCTGATCGCCAAATTCGAAAACGAGATCAGCGGCAGATATTACTCCTACACCGCAGAGGAAAAGAAAAAGCTGCGACGCTATTATGAAACTTACTTCGGGAAACGGGAATGGAAGGGCTCCATCTTTGACCTGTATGACAGCTTCCTGCTGGAGCAGTCGGAAAAGGGCTTTCCGACAGAATTTCCGGGAACCTCCTTTGATGTATATGACCTGGCCGCACTGGCCTATCTGTACAAGCGCATCAAGGAGACGGATATCATCCGGGAGGCCGGGCATGTGATCATTGACGAGGCTCAGGATTTCGGCATGATGGCCTACAGCGCCCTGAAATACTGTCTGAGCAAGTGTACCTATACGATCATGGGAGATGTGGCCCAGAATATTTCCTCGGATTACGGCCTGAATGACTGGAAAGAGCTGCGGGAGCTGATGCTGCCGGAAGAATTTGATTATTTCGGACTCCTGCAGAAAAGCTACCGCAATACCGTAGAAATCTCCCATTTTGCCACAAACATCCTGCATCACGGCAGCTTTCAGGTATATCCGGTGCAGCCCATTATCCGCCACGGAAGCCAGGTGCGTGTGACAGGCTGCCGCTCCTTTGCAGCGCTGATCGAGGAAACTGTAGCCATGGTAAAGCAGTGGCAGCAGGACGGCAGGGATACCATAGCCGTGATCTGCAGCGACGCCGGGGAGTCGGAGAAGGTAACGGACAGCTTATCGGGGAAACTGGAGCTTCTGCCCAACGATCCCTCTTCCATGGAGTTTCATACCGGCGTGATGGTATTGCCCCTGGAATATACCAAGGGCCTGGAGTTTGATGCGGTGCTGATCTTTGATGCCTCTGCGGAAAATTATCCGGCCACGGACGGCTATGTCAAGCGTCTGTATGTGGCCGCCACCCGAGCGCTGCACGAACTGACGGTGCTCTATCAGGGACAGCTCACCGGCCTGATCGCCGACCCGGTGTCCGAAGATAAGCTGAAAGAAGCCGTGGCGGAGCCATCGAAGTCCGGGAGAAAGCCCCTGCCTGCGGCCCCGGAGATGACCAACGCAGAGCTCTATATCCGGCAGGCCAAAGAGGGTGCGGCGGAGATGGACCGGCGCAATCAGATCGGTCCTAAGCGGATCGTGGTGAAAACCGGGCAGACGTCAGGCTCTGTATCCGGCGCAGCAAGGAATACGGTAACGGCGGGATCCGCCGGAAGAACAGGGCAGTCGGCAGAGACAGGCCGTCCCACAGCCCAGTCCCGGCGGGTAAGGATATCCGGCAACACCCCCACCATTCCCTCCTATCTGGAGCGAATCCAAAAGGAACCGGCAGTAAAAGGACCAAACACCACTTTGCAGGAATTCGGCGCCATGCCGGACAGCAGGAACCTCCAGCCTGCGGGGCACGCCAGAATCGACTGCTCCGTGCGCATGTGCATGAAAGGCAGCGGCTATTACGATCTGATCAGCAGCTATGGAACTTTGCGCATCACGCCCCTTTCCCAGGAGCTGATCCGGGTATGCTTTGCCAGGGGACAGGGCAGCGCTTTCCCGGAAGCTCCCCGGGAGTTTCAAAAACAGAATACACGTCATAAATACCGGGATTCCCGGGAGACGGTGGAGCTTCTGACGGAGAAAGCGCTGATTCGGGTGGATAAAAAAACCGGCGCCGTTTCCTTTTTAAGCCCCCGGGGAAAACTCCTTTTAGCGGAACGCAGCAGGGAACCGAGGTAGATCGGCAGCGGCCGGACCTGGGTTTACTTCGATTGGGACAAAACGGAAAATCTGATTGCCAGAGGGATGACGGATCAAGAGACGCTTTCTATCGGTACTTCCGCCAGATATATCTCTTTCGGCGGGGAGAGCAGCCGGATGCCGGCCCTCACCTCCCCCAAGGGGTATGAGCTCCTGCTGCCCCCCGGCCAAAAAGCGCTCTGCTGCAACATCGCCGTATACGGCTCCTATCTTTCCACGGAGGAGACGGAGCTTATAGATTACTATGTCCGCATAAAATAGACCAAGGCAGGGGATTCCTCCCCTGCCCCCGTTTTACCGGATCACATCCTCATATTTTAATCGGACCAGCGTATAGTCCAGCACCACTTCCCTGCCCTTGCCGCCGTTCATCAGCGTCTCCAGCTCCGCCACTGCTTCCTGGGATATTCTGGCAAAATCCTGGCGCACCGTATTCATCTGCTGCCCCACATAGCCCATCAGTGTCAGCCCGTCAAAGCCGCACACCGGCCGGAAAATATCCATGTCCGTCAAGGCCCGCATGGCGCCGATGGCCATCAGATCCGAAGCGCAGACCACCATATCCTGTTCCTCTGCATATTCCATGGCCAGCTCCCGGGCTCTTTTCTCCGAAAACTCCCCGTTTCTGACAATCATCTCCAGACCGTAGTCTCGGGCAAACTGCTCCATCCCCCGGATCCGCTCCCCGGTCACATAACCGTTGCTTTTTCCGGCAATATACAGCACCTTTTTATAGGGTATGGTATCCATCTGCATGGTCTTCTCCGCCACCGCATACTGAGCAGCCGCCTGGTCGATCCAGACACAGGAGGTGCTCTCATTGATCAGCGGCGCATCCACCAGCACCACCTGAAAGACCTGCCGCCGCAGAAGCTCCTGCAGCACAAGATCCTCCCGGGATATGCCGTAAATAATGATGCCGTTGATGCTCTGGGAACGAAAGTAGCCGATTACCTCCTCCACTCCCATGCCCTCCAGCATGGAAAAAAATACCGTCACCACATCCAGGTTGCGCTCCCGGGCGCTTTTCAGCGCACCGGCCAGATATTGCATGCTGATCTCATCAATGGCCTGGGTATTGGTGTTCAGATGGATCAACAGTGCGATCCGCCCCGCCTGCTTGGAAGACAGCGCCGCCGCCACTGCATTGGGCACAAAGCCCAGCTCTTCAATGGCCGCATTTACCTTTTGCCGGGTGGTCTCGCTGATATTGGGATAGTTATTTAAGACCTTGGACACTGTGGAGATGGCCACTCCTGCTTTCTTTGCCACGTCCTTAATGGATGCCACGGACAGTCCCTCCTTTTTTCTGATACTTTTGCTTCCCGTCCTCCGGCTCATACTGCGCCGAAGATGCAGTCTACAGAGCGGAACGCCGCTTTCCTGTCCTGCAAAACAGTCCGGCGGCTCCTCTCAGCGCCAGGGAAGCTGCCGCCGACGCCAGCAGCACGGCAATATATACCCAGATATCCAGCCGCATATACTGCTTGACCACCGTGTGCAGCCATTCGTAAAAAAACACATGGGTCAGCCACATATATGTGGATTGCCGCCCCCACCATGCCAGAAAGCTGCCTAAGGGCTCCAGGTATGCCAGCAATGTCAGCAGTCCGTAGATCAGCAGCGGAGCCAGCAGGAAATCCAGTTCCGCATACGCCGCATCCGTAGCCAGCCGCACCCGCAGGGCAATCACACCGGCAATCAGCGCTGCCGATACCGCTGTCGGCAGCCAGCCTCCCCTGCGCCGCAGCCAGCCGTCCGCTCTCTGATACAGGGCATAGCGGGCCGTCAAATACCCCACGACAAATACCAGCAGGAAAGAGATCCGCATACTCTTTGCCGCCGCCAGCAGCAGCTCCCACAGCGGCTGCCACCACAGCAGCCCTGCCAGCGCCGCTCCTGCGCCCAGGCCTGCCAGGATCAGCAAAAACAGCCATTTTTTCTTTTTTTCCGCAGCTTCCGGAAACCGGGTGAACAGCAGATCCAGAAAGGGCAGCACCAGCAGCATCTTGGCATATTGCTCCACATACCACCAGGCCCCGTTATAGGTAGGGTTTAAGGCCGTCAGGTTCCCCGGCAGCTCCCCCGCCGCAAAGGGCTGTCCCCACACCAGTACATCAATCCCTTTGAAAACCAGAAGCACCAGCCACAGCTTTCCGTAAAGCCGCAGGATCCGCACCAGCACACAGCGGTATTCAGCGGCAAGCCCCCTGAAAAACCGCTCCTGCCTGCTGGAACCCAGCGCATAATACATCCCATATCCGCTGACAAAGGCAAATATACCCACACAGATCTTGCAGAACCAGGCGATCTGCCGGGCAGCATCCGCATTGAAAAACGGCAGCAGAGAAGCATAGGTCTCTGCAAACGCAAACAGGTGATGGTATACCATCATCAGAATAGCGATACCCTGCAGCATTGCCGATTGTTTTTTGGTTATTCCATTTTCCACTTCACCGGCCTCCAAACCACACATTATATTCAGTATAGCACATTTGAAGCGCCAGGGGAATCCTTTTGCTCCCCCATTATGACAGCTAAAAATTTCAACCTTTTTTTGAACATTTTTTTGATTTCAGCAATATCACTAATTTTGTGTGGGTGTAATTGTAGAATTTAACTATACAGGCTTGCCCGGCATCAGAAATGCTGCTTTTGCTCTATCAAAGTGCGCCCAGTTTGTAAAACTCCGTTTCCAGTCCTGCATGGTTTTAAGGCTGCCGCTCCCGCCAGCCTGTAAGCCTTTGATAAATAATTATTCCTGTTGCATCATGCCAGCTTTGCTATTTCCTCGTCAAAGCGTTCTGCTGCCGTATGGTAGTCATGTATGCGGCGTGGGTAATTATTTATCCAGCCCTCTATTTCTACTATTTCCTCGTCGGTCTTATCGTCAAAATTTGTGCCTTTTGGGACTTTCCGGCGCACCATTTTATTTGTTACCTCATTCGTCCCCCGCTCCCAGCTGCTGTACGGGTGGCAGTAATATAAATGCGTCCGCTTTTCTCCCTCTACCAGTACAGAACGCTCTAAGCCCTCTACGTCCGCAAACTCGCTGCCGTTGTCTACTGTTATGGTCTTAAATACCTGTTTGAACATATTGCCCCATTTTCTTTCTAAGCGGTCTAAGGCAGCTACTACCGCCTCGTCTGTATGGTCTGGCAGCTTAAATATGATTTCGTCCCGTGTCTTTCGCTCCGTAAGAACCAGCAGCGTATTTTTTGACTTTCCCCGCTGCCCTATAACGCTATCCATTTCCCAATGTCCGAACTCTTCCCGTTTCTCTATCTCTTCCGGGCGCTTTTCTATGCTGTCCCCGGCGTTTGCTCTCGCCTGTTGCTTTTTTACTTTATTGTACTTGCGCTTTTCATTCTTCTTTACTGGCAGATTTTTATTTGTCAGCTTAAGAAAAATGCCTTTGTCTATGTAACTGTAAAGAGTGGCTACGCATATCGTGGTTTTAAAATTCCCCTCTTTTCCCTGCGCTTTCAGCTCTCCCAGTACCGCAGCCGGGCTGTAGTCCTCGTTTACTATTTTATCCTCTATATAATTTGCATACTCAATATCATTACCTATTTTAAGCTGTGTGCCTCTTACCTTTAAATTTGCCTCTGCCTTTTCCTGTGCTATATCCGGGCTGTATCGCAATTCCTCTGTATAATCGCTGTTACGGTGCATATACTGCCCTCTCTTAAGCTCGTTATAAATTGTGCTGCGGTGTACGCCCAGCTGTGCCGCAATCTTTGACTTACTTAATCCCGCCTTTATCAATGCCTCTAATTTTATTCTATCCGTCCTTGTCAGCTGGTGGCTGCCCTTTTTGTTTGCCATATCCTTACCTCTCTTTTGTAGTCTATAGAACGACGAAAAGCCGCAAACTCTTTTACAAGTCTGCGGCTCATTTTCTTAATCTCATTTGCAGCATTTCTTACAAGCTGTATATTTCTTTTTTGCTTGGCTTAGTGGTATGCCCTTTGGGTTTTTCATTCCAGAGCAATTAGGCTTACTATGGTACTTTTTACTGCTGCGGTCTATATATACGATTGTTTCACTTGCTGGCTGCGGGCTGCGGTGCTGCTCTTCTACGATAACGTCAAGCTCTATATTGCACCCAAACGTTTGTACCCCCCCTCCAGAAATTTCCAGTATTTCTGCG
>JAGANP010000113.1 GCA_017624175.1 Lachnospiraceae bacterium
ATCGAGTCTGCAGTTCCCTAATCGTTTTCTGACCCTGGGATCCGTGGCCTGTGTGGGGATAGCCGGTGTCATCGGCATCTGGATCTGGAGAAAGGGCCAAAGCCGCAGCAGAGCGCTCTGGGCCGGTGGACTAATTGCTCTGACGTTTATGACCAGTGTGTACATGGAGACGGATTTCCTGTATAAAAAGGATTTCATGCGGGTCTATAATGATGAGGGCATGGGCAACGGCTATATTTCCGGGGCGGAATATCTGCCCTACGGCACCGACGCCACCCAGCTGATCTATCGGGCGCCCATTGTCCTTGGGGATGTGGAAATCGAGGGCTATGAAAAAGGTGCGCTGACGGTGGAGGTAAGCTGTCGGAATTACGGCGCAGAGGGCGCTCTGAATCTGCCGCTGCTGTATTATAAGGGCTATCGGGCCTATGATGCGGACACGGGAGAAGCACTGGAGGTATATGACGGCGACAATCATACCGTACAGGTAAAGGTGCCTGAGGGCTACGAGGGAACCATCCGCACCACCTTTGTCAGCCCCTGGTATTGGCGGCTGGCGGAAGCGGTATCCCTGATATCCGGTATTGGTCTGGCGGTCTGGTACCATCTGGCCCGCAGGAGAAAAAGCGACTCTTCGAAGCTCCCCGGAAGCGCTCGATAGGATGGAGACCGATGCAGGGATAAACGAATCAGGACAGGAAAAGAAAGGCGGCAGATATGCGTAAGATTGCGATCATTACAGCCCGGGGAGGCAGCAAGCGGATTCCCCGGAAAAATATTAAGGAGTTCTGCGGTAAGCCCATACTGGCTTACTCCATAGAAGCGGCCAGGGAATCCGGGCTGTTTGATACGGTCATGGTTTCCACGGATGACGGGGAGATTGCGGAGATTGCCAGACAGTATGGGGCCCAGGTGCCCTTTTACCGCAGTGAGAAAACAGCCAATGATTTCGCCACCACCAATGATGTGCTGCTGGAGGTGCTGGCGGAGTATGAAAAGCGGGGAGAGCGCTATGAGATCGGCTGCTGCCTCTATCCCACAGCGCCCTTTGTGACGGCTTGTAAGCTGCAGGACGCCATGGCGCAGCTGCTGGGCAGTGATGCGGATACCCTGATTCCGGTGGTATCTTTCTCCTATCCGCCCCAGCGGGCGATGATCGTCAGGGAGGGGCGGCTGGTATTTGAGTATCCCCAGTATCTGGACAGCAGATCCCAGGATCTGGAGCCTCATTATCATGATGTGGGCCAGTTCTACCTGTTCCGCACGGAGGCCTTTCAGAGGAATCAGAAGCTGATGATCGGCAATATTCTGCCCTATGTGATTTCCGAGATGGAGGTTCAGGACATTGACAACCAGACGGACTGGGAGATCGCAGAGATGAAATACCGGGTAATGAAGGAGCAGCAGGCATGACGGAAAGCACGGAAAAGGGCATGAAGAAGCGATGGAAATGCATCTGGCTGTCTCTGATGATCGGACTTTTCGTGATCGGCCAGTATATCGGCTGGAAGCTGTCCCGGGAGGGAAATATCCGCTGGACGCTTTCCAGCACCCTGTTGCTGCTGTTGGGGGGCCTGAGCATCGGCATGGCTGCCGGTCTGGGGATATTGGCACTGGAAGAACGGCTAAGCCGCCGCAGGAGCGAGGGGACGGTCAGGGGCAGTACCGAAAAGCGGATACTGCCCAGGCCCGGGATCTGTTTTGCTCTGGCGCTGCTGACCATGCTGGTGTGCTGGCTGCCGGGGTATCTGGCCTATTATCCGGGGATCTGCGCCTATGATATGCCCATTCAGGTGGGGCAGATTGTCAGCGGCAATTACGGAACCCATCACCCCCTGGCTCATACCCTGCTGATCGGCGGCTTTATGAAGCTGGGTGGAATGCTGGGAGACGTCAATACCGGCATTGCCCTGTATACGGCGTTCCAGATGTTCTGTCTGGCACTTACCTTTGCCGCAGGAATAGCCTGGCTCCGGTCATTGCAGGTAAAAACAATCTGGACGGTGCTGGTGTGGATCTGGTGCTGTCTGCTTCCCCTTCACTGGTATATGAGCATCACCGTTACCAAGGATGTGTTTTTCACCATGTTTTTTGTTCTGTATCTGATCTGCTTCTGCCAGCTGCTGCATCTGCAGGAGTCCCGTCCGGGCTTTGGCAGATGGGATGTGGGCTATCTGCTGTCTGCCATCGGCATGGTGTTGTTTCGCAATAACGGCAGATACGCACTGCTGGCGGTGCTGTTCTTTCTGGGTATCGGCTGTATCCGGCGCCATGAATTCCGTAAGCTGCTGCTGCGTCTGGCCCTGTATACCATAGCAGGAATTCTGCTGGGCAGTATCTTCTTAAGCCTGCTGGCCAAGGCCACGGACGCCCAGGCGGGGGACAAGCGGGAGATGCTGAGTATTCCCATCCAGCAGCTGGCACGCACCATGATCTACCACGGCGGTGTGGGGGCGTTGGAGGAGGATGACGGTACCATGGAGGAGCAGGATAAGCAGCTGATCAACGACTTTCTCCTGGATGAGGCCTACCGGGAATACCGGCCGGATATTGCGGATCCGGTCAAGGGGCACACATACACCTATGTGGTCAGATACCGCACCGGAGAGTTTCTGCAGACCTATCTGCATCTGCTGGCCCGCTATCCGGGGGATTATGTGAATGCAGCATTGGCCGTGAATCTGGGCTATTATTATATAGGGGATCAGAGCCATGCCCATATCAATGAAAACGGTGTGGAGCAGGGGCTGGGCTATATTCAGACCCGTTGGGTTGTGGCGGAACTGGCGGACTACGGCATTTACAAGGATTCCAAATGGGAGGGATTGCACCGGCTCCTGGAAACGTATGCGGACAGCAATGGGTATCTGTATACTCCCGTCCTGAATCTGCTGATGATTCCGGGGATCTGGCTATGGATCTATCTGTTTCTGGCCGTTTTTCTGCTGGTACGGAAAAAGTATCTGCTGATGCTGCCCATAACCCTGATAGCAGGCTATTATTTGACGCTGGTGCTGGGGC
>JAGANP010000114.1 GCA_017624175.1 Lachnospiraceae bacterium
GACATTTACTAATCGACCGAGAGTTTAACCAAGGGAAGAGGCGTGGAAGTTTTGTGAAATAAGAGAGATTCAATGTTCGGTTTTGAGGGCACAGAAAAGTAAAAGAAGAGTAGGTTCTCGCCTACTCTTTTTTGTGCTACAATCTTTCTAAAAGCAGTGTGAGGTTTTTATATGAAAATACTTTTGGTAGAGGACAATGAAGCAATCATTATGGGGCTGGAATATTTGCTGGAACAGGAGGGCTATACCTGTCTGGTTGCCCGGCGCAGGCGGGAGGCGGAACGTCTGCTGGAAAAGGAATGCCCTGATTTGCTGCTGCTGGATATCGGACTGCCGGATGGGGACGGGTATCAGCTGTGTCAGACCATCCGAAAGCAGTATGCCTTTCCGATCATTTTCCTGACAGCCAGGGAAGAGGAGGAGGATGTGGTCCGGGCCTTTGATCTGGGAGCGGATGATTACGTGATTAAGCCTTTCCGTAACCGGGAACTGCTTTCACGGATCAAAAATCTGCTGCGCCGGGGGGACAGGAGCAGCACACCGCTGCGGTGCGGCAACATTACCCTGGATACAGAGACCGGCAGGGTCAGAGTGGCCGGGGAGGAAGTGACGCTGACCAGACTGGAATATAAGATCCTCAGCAGCATGATGTCCCGTCCGGGAAAGCTTTTTACCCGGGAGGAGATATTGGCGGAGGTATGGGATATTTCCGGCAATTTCGTCAATGACAATACCCTATCCGTCACAATGACACGGATCCGGGAAAAGCTGGGGGATGTGGACGGCAGGGTAATTAAAACCGTCCGGGGAATGGGCTATCGCATGGAGAACGAAGCATGAGATTAAGGTGGAATGAGGAATCGAAAAAACTGCTGCTGGGTCTGGGCTTGTTTCTGGTACTGAGTCTGGCGCTGGGAAATCTGGGGATCAGCTTTTACCAGAACCGGATGCGCAGTGAGTATAATCTGCTGGCGGCGAATATGATCGAAACGGTTCAGAAAGCATATCCCCAGGCATCGGAGACAGAGCTGATCAGTATGCTGGAGACGGAGGAGCTTTCCGCAGAGGGGGAGAGAATCCTGGCCCGCTACGGTATTTTTATGGAAAATGGCAGTACAACCTTTTCCCGCCAGGAAAGGCAGATTACTTTTTTCCGGATAGGCATGAATTTCTTTCTCCTGGGGATTCTGGCAGTTGGCATAGGGTTGGTTCTGGCCGACCTGCAGAGACGTCAGAAGAGGATTGAACAGCTGCAGAGCTATATGGAACGGCTGCAGCGGGGAGATTACCGGCTGGAACTGGAGGAAAATGGAGATGATGAGCTCAGCGGCCTGCGCAATGAGGTATACCGCCTGACGGTGCTGCTGAAAGAAACGGCTGCTCTGGCGCAGCAGAGACGGCAGGCTCTGGCGGACTCGGTGGCAAACATTTCCCATCAGTTAAAGACTCCACTGACCTCTATGACGATTCTTCTGGATAATCTTCTGGAGAATGAGGAGATGGATGAGATCACCAGGCATCGTTTTCTGGCAGAGATCAACCGACAGCTGACAGGCATGTCCTGGTTGATTGCCACACTGCTGAAGCTGTCTCGATTGGAAGCCGGAGTAGCGGAGTTTGAACGAAAACCGGTGGAAGTACAGAAGCTGGTGGAGGAATGTCTTTCCCGTCTGGAGACGGCAGCGGAGTGGAAAGGTATAACCCTGGAGACCCGGCTGCAGCCCGGGGCAGTTCTGACAGTGGATGAAAACTGGACGCTGGAGGCGCTCTGCAATATTGTAAAAAATGCCATCGAACACAGTCCGTCGGACAGCAGCGTACAGATCAGGGCCTCTGAAAATGAAGTATATACCGAGATTAACGTGCTGGACAGCGGCACAGGGATTCCGAAAGAGGAGAGGGAAAAGCTCTTTCAGAGATTTTATCGGGGAAGCAATGCGGCGGAGGACAGCATCGGTATCGGCCTGGCCCTGGCGAAAGAAGTGGTGGAACAGCAGCACGGCCGTATTGAGATAGAATCGGAGGAGGGACAGGGGACACTTTTTTCTCTGAAATTTATGAAATAAGCTCCGAATGTCACGTAAATGTCATTTTCATTTTTTATACTGGAGCAGCAAAGGAAAGGCATGGTGATGAAATGGAAATCTTACGGACGGAGCATTTGCTAAAGAGATACGGAAAGGGCGGCAGTGAGATCACTGCGGTGGACGATGTGTCCTTTTCCGTAGCGAAAGGAGAGTTTGTAGCGGTGGTGGGCAGCTCCGGCAGCGGCAAATCCACGTTAATGCATATGCTGGGCGGTGTGGACCGGCCCACCTCCGGCAGAGTCCTGATTGAGGATACGGATATCTATCGGATGGATGATGACCGGCTGGCCGTTTTTCGCCGGAGACAGGTGGGGCTGATCTATCAATTTTATAATCTGATTCCGGTACTGAATGTGGAGGAAAATATGACGCTGCCCTGCGAGCTGGACGGCAGGCATCCCGATCCCGAAGCGGTACGGGAGCTATTGCGGACGCTGGGATTGGAAAACCGGGTAAAACATCTGCCCAATGAGCTTTCCGGCGGACAGCAGCAGCGGGTGGCCATAGGCCGGGCTCTGATTACCAGACCGGCGATCCTGCTGGCGGACGAGCCCACCGGGAATCTGGACAGCAGAGCCGGAGATGAGATCATGGCCCTGCTGCAGGAGGCAAATCAGAAATACAGGCAGACCATTATTATGATCACGCATAACCCGGAACTGGCCAAACGGGCAGACCGGGTGCTGACGATGGAGGATGGCCGGATCAGTGAAAACGGGGAAAGGGGAGCGTTGGGATGAATGTATTGCAGAAGTGCTGTTTTCGCTCCCTGAAAGAGAACCGCAAGCGTACGCTGGTAACCATAGTGGGCGTTATTCTGGCTACGGCTCTCATAACCGGTGTGGCATGTCTGGCGGTCAGCTTTCGGGCCAGCATGATTGAGTATGAGAAAATACACACAGGGGATTATCACTACCGCTTTGCCGGGGTGAAAGAAGAGAATCTGAAGTATTTTATCAATAATCAGCATCTGGAGAAAATCGGATTCAGGGAGGCGCTGGGCTACGCAGTTCTGGAGGGCAGTCAGAATCCGGATAAGCCCTATCTGTATCTCTGCGCTGTGGATGAAGCGGGGATGGCGGCCCTGGGCCTGCAGCTGTCAGAGGGACGAATGCCGGAAAACGCATCGGAGCTGGTAATCAGCAGGCATATTCGCACCAATGCGATGGTGGATCTGCAGGTCGGGGATGAGCTCACTCTGGGGCTCGGTCAGCGTATCTCGGAGGGAGCTTTTCTGCAGCAGGCGAATCCATACGCTTATGCGGAGGAAGAGCTGGTCGTAGGAGAGCGCAGAAGCTATACCATCGTGGGCATCATTGAACGGCCCACTGAGGAGGTAGAGCAGAGATGGGCGCCGGGTTATTCTGTGTTCACCTATCTGGAAGAGCCCCTGGCGGCAGAGACGCTGGATGTGTATGCAACCTATACGGATTGGGCGCTGCGCCATGCCCGGCAGGTCAGCGGCGGATTGCAGGAACTGGCAGATTCCGTTACAGATAATTATTATCTGCTGAAATGGGTGTTTTTTTCCTTTTCCTCCCGGACCATGAATATGCTCTATGCTGTGGCGGCGGTTGCCATCGTGGTGATCATGGTCACCAGTGTGCTTTGTATCCGCAACAGCTTTGCAATCTCCATGACGGAAAAAATGCGGCTTTACGGCAGGCTGGCTTCTGTGGGGACTACGACAAAGCAGCAGCGGAAAATTGTCTATTATGAAGCGGCAGTGCTGGGGGGGGTGGGTATTCCGCTGGGAATACTCAGCGGGAGCCTGGCCTCCGTGATCCTGGTACAGGCAGTCAGCGGCCTGACGGAGAGTGCGCTGAAGATCCCGTTAGTGTTTGGGATTTCCTGGACGGCAGTGGCTCTGGCAGCGGTGCTGGCGGCGGTTACGATATTTTGCTCGGCCAGACAGTCGGCAAAACGTGCCGCCCGTGTGTCGCCCATCAGTGCCATACGCAGCAATGACACAGTTAAGCTTCCCAGGCGGGAACTGCGCTGCCCATTCTGGGTCGGAAAGCTCTTTGGCATCGGCGGCAAGGTAGCCTATAAGAATCTGAAGCGTGCTCGGGGGAAATACCGTACCACGGTGATTTCCATTGCAGTCAGCGTGGCGGTGTTTATCGGCATGACCTCCCTCATGGGACTGATTGGCTATTCTTCACAATTTTACTATGAAAACCGGCAGTACCAGTTTCGGGCTACCTGCTATGATAAAGACAGCTACCGGAAGCTGCAGCAGATAGCGGAGCTGGAGGGTGTACAGGAAGCAGAGGTAGTGCGGTTTGGAAGCTTTACGGTACCGGCTAAGTCCCTGCCGCTGACAGAAGCCTATCAGAATGGAGGTGTACAGGAGGAGCAGGAGCTGGAAAAGGTGAGGGTGTATTCGCTGGGAGAGGAGGCCTATGCCCGGTATTGTCAGAGAGCAGGGGTATCGGAGGCGGAGGCCCGGGATCAGGCCATTGTGCTGGCGGAATATGAATGGAATACTTTTGACGAGCAGGATCAGATGCATGTACAAAGCGGTGATGCAGCGCATTTCCAGCCGGGCGATGTGTTGGAAAGCCAGGACGGCAAAATCTCGGTGACACTGTTGGCACAGACGGGGGTAAAGCCTCTCTTTATGAACGGTCAGATATCTTCGGGAATTGTATTGATTGTCAGCGACAGCTGGATGGACAGTCACTGGGAGCTGCTGGACAGGGACGATAAGAGTATGACGGAAGTCTATCTGAAATGTGACAGTGCGGACAGGATAGAGGAAATTGTGCGTCGGGATATGAATCTGGTCAGTTTTTTTATTGCAAATTATGAAGCCCAATATCAGTCTGATCGAAGCATGTATCTGCTGCTGTCCGTTTTTCTCTATGGGTTTATTACGGTGGTGGCGCTGATCGGCATTACCAATATCTTCAATACGATCACCACCAATATGGAATTGCGGGCTCCCGAATTTGCCATGCTGCGTGCCATCGGCATGACCCGCAGGGAATTCCGCCGTATGATCCGCCTGGAAAGCTTTTTTTACGGCGGCAGGGCCTTGCTGTTTGGAATCCCTCTGGGAATATTGATCGCCTGGTGCTTTAACCGTGCCCTGGGACAGGGGATTGTGACATCGTTCTCGGTTCCCTGGAACGGTATCGGAATCGCCATAGCTGCTGTAGCAGTGCTGCTTTTTGGCACCATGCATTATTCCATGGAGAAGATTAATCGGAAAAACATTGTGGAAACCATACGAAACGAAAATCTGTAGTATGATGTCACAGAAAATGATAGTGGGCCAGCGCCTGGCGGATGCCGCCCTCGCTGGCTTTGGCCGTCACATATTCCACACGCTGGAAAAGGCTGGCGGGGGAGGCGTTCCCCATGGCAATACTGTGGGGAACATAGGAGAGCATAGGCAGATCATTATTGCTGTCGCCTAAGGCATAGGCGTCTTCCCGGGAAAGGCCATAATGGTTCAACACATATTGGATGCCGGTGGCTTTGGAATATCCAAGGGGGACAAATTCCCGGAAAGTTCCCCCTCTGTCGATGCAGTCAAACCATCGGTCGCTGACCTGGCGGAAAGCGGTAAGCTGTCTTTCCTCCTGATACCAGATGACAAATTTATCTGCAAAGAAATTAGGGCTTTCCAGATCCTCCGGCATCTCATAACAGCGCTCCACAAAGGCCCTGTACTGCCGTACAGCACCGGGGTGATGCAGCGGGCGGGAAAGGTCAAAGGCAACCTGTGACCGGGATTCAAAGAGAATATCTACATCGGTCCGCCGGGCCGCTTCCAGGATCTGCATGATGGTGGCATGACTCTGGGGGACATACAGTACATCCAGACCATCACAGTAAATATTGGTGCCGCAACCGCACACATAGCCGTCCCAGCCCACCTGCCTGAAGCACTGCTCCACATTCTGAAAGCACCGTCCGGTATTGATAAACATCAGATGCCCGTTTTCCCGGGCCTGAGCGATGGCAGCCACCGCATCTTCTGGCACCGTACCGTCGATTTCCGAAGTCAGTGTGCCATCTATATCAAAAAAAGCAATTTTTCTGGACATTCTGCAATCTCTCCTTGAGAATTTTTAATGAGCCTATTATACAACGGTCGGGTAGTTCTGTCAAAATAATTGCTCTCCGTCATAGTATGACCGGTTTAAACGGTTTTATCGGTGCAGGAGAAGATTATGCGGGTATAATCCGAATCAATTCAGGAATAATGATCAGATGAAAGGGGGTAGAAATTCAGTTAAAAAATTTTGTCAAAATAGTTGGAAAAAATTTTATAAAAACCTGTTGACAAGATGAAAATGGTGTGGTAATCTATAAAAGCTGTCGCAGAGATGACTCGCTGACAGCCACAGTTCTTTGACAAATAAACAGCAATGCAACCCTGAAAATTCTAAGAGTAAATTTGCATCAGCAAATGAACTCTAAATGAAGTTTCAGAAGAAACAAACCTAAAGACAGTAATGCCAGATAACAAACTGGCAGGACAAACAAATCATAAGTTGAGAGTTTGATCC
>JAGANP010000115.1 GCA_017624175.1 Lachnospiraceae bacterium
AAGTGAGCTCGCAGGTACCAAGCCTGCTCGCCGTAGCCGGTTTTTGATTGCATGATTTAGTTAATCAGTGGTTACATAAGAAGTAAGAAATACGTCGGAATACTTCTTATCTCTTACCTCTGACTTCTTAATTTACCTGCAGCAGCCTCTGGCGGTGACGGCGATCCGATCCACCACTTTTTCTCCGTCTACCACGTAAATCTTATCGTACAGATTTACCGTGGAGCAGCAGTGGCCCGGTATAAGCCGGATTTTTTCTCCCACAGAGGGAATCCGGTCGGGACGGTGCAGCTGAAAATGCTCTTCGCTTGCCACGATTTCCTCCGCCGTGATGCCAAGGGGAAGGGGCATTCCCTGATCTACCCCGCAGGATTTCACCCCGGCGTCCACTACCACCAGCCCCGGTTTTGCGCTGACTACGGTGGAAAGCACTGTCAGGGCATTGCCGAAGGGCAGATCCAGCGTCCGGTAGGTGGCGTCCATGAACAGATAGCTGCCCGCCTGCAGTTCGGTGTACAGACCCTCTGCCGCTTTGAGCTGCGCCGTTCCCGTACTGCCGCCGGAGAGGGTTCTTGCAGGCAGTCCCGCTTCCATGAGCCGGTCAAGGAGCAGACGGAGCTTTATGCTGTTTTCGGCAGTCAGCCCTGCTCGTTCCGCCGGATCTTCCATGTGGGAAATGTGGCCCGCGTAGGCCTGAATGCCATCGAAAATCAGATGGGGACAGGCGGCGAGCCGGGCGGCAAGGGCGAGCACTTCCTCAGTGGTTCCGACCCCGCAGCGGCGCATACCGATTTCGTATTCCACCAGGCAGTGCACCATGGTTCCCGCTTCTCCGGCGGCTTTTTCCCAGGCGTCAATATTGGCCGGGTCGTCCATGCACACAGTCAGACGGCAGTCTCCCGCCAGCTGTGCGCCCCGGCGGATTTTCCACGGGTCGGTGATCTGGTTGGCGATGAGGATGTCTTCAATGCCGCAGTCCGCCAGATCCTCCGCCTCCGACAGCTTGGCGCAGGTCATCCCCGCCGCTCCGTCGGCAATCTGCATTTTCGCAATGGCGGCGCATTTGTGGGATTTGTAGTGGGGGCGCAGTTTCAGTGTACTGTCCTGCAGAATCTCAGTCATGGCGGCGCGGTTCCGGTTGAAAACGGATTCCTCCAGAAGCAGTGCGGGTGTGGTGAGTCGGTCGATGGTCATGGGAAATCCTCCGGATTCTTGTTTACTCATCTAATAGTATACCTCTCACACCCACTCTTGTCAATCGTTCTTATATATGTTCACACATATTGTCCACATTTATAAAAAACGAGTGTGTCGCAATTACATAAAAATGCAATTTGCAACACACTCATCTACAATTCCTTAGTGATAATATTTATTTTTCTTATTTAAAAGGTATCAGCTTATCAATCAATATATTCAATTCGTGGTGTAGGATAAATTACAGCCTGACGTATGGCAATCATTTCTACAGTTGCATTAGGGGAAAAATCAATCGAAATAGAGTCAGGCGGCGAATAGCTGATAGAAGGGAAATCAAGACTTAAAGTTGAATGCCCATATGCTCCAGCTACCATTATATGATTTATAGCATTATTTACTCCTTGTGCAAGCGCAACTGTAACATCAATATTGCCACTCTTTGCATATTTTATAGATTGAATTGTCGTAGGGGTTGTGTATGTAATGCTCATATCAAATTGAAGATTCACAGAATTAAAATCCAACCCAGTCTCAAATGTCCCTGAGGCATTGTTAATAAATGTGTTCCCATCATAGTATTTAATGTTTGATTCTGCATTGGTTTTTATTACATTCAAGTCATATCCATTCGAATCATATGCCATCCAACGAATTGCTGCAGAGTCACCCCATGCAAATATAGGTTTATGATCCCATGCCCAATAATACCGAAACTCAGCTTGATTATTGGTACAGGATATCAACATAAGACTACCTGAACATGTGCCGCTTATTGCCATTAATTCATTTTCAGTCAATGAATTGCCCAAAGCATATTTTCTAAAAATTTCTATTTCAGCATCATCATAACCCATGCTGATTAATTCTTTCTCCGATAACAATGCTCTTTCCTGTAAAGTAACGAAGAAAGAATTATACATTGCCACAGCATTTGTCTCTGTTATTCCAATATCAGTCAACCCTACAGTTTCTGTAGTCATTAACTCAGAAATATAACTATACTCATTATATTCATGTAAAGAAACAATTTTTTCCACACCATCTATTACTGTATTGGCTTGGATATTACTTGATAGTAATGCAATAAAAATGGCAGTTACTATCAATAAGGACATAAACCTTATCTTTTTATTCATTATCTGCTCCTTTTATATTATCTACGATATAACATGTGCATATTGATATTACCAAGCATATCAACAAAGCACAATATGCTATTTCTCTGGATAAAAAATCTTCAAGTATTGTAAATGGAAAATACCCGTATAATGTTCCGATGTAAAACATTCCAATGAAAATAATACAAATCTTGATAACGAAAAATATATGTTTTTTCATTTTTGTAAGATTCAAAGTATCAATAAAAACAATCAATCTCTATTAATTTAATTTACATCATATAGGGAATTTTAACGAGGAATATATCAAATATAATTTTTTATACTCATAAAAATACATTTGATTGTTTTTATTGAGATCAATTATATGTTTTGAGAAATTCATTATATTGATCAACCCCTCTCCCCCTTTGTACAATAACATTTACCAATTATATTTTATTATTTCTTTCAATAAAAGTCAATATATCTTTTTGAGTTTTAATCGAATTGTATATAATTATATTTTAATTCAGATTAATTTATGCATATTGTGCAAAATGTGTTTTTTATAAATTATTTTATCCATGCTTTCTTCTGTTCTTATTGCTCAGCTGGCTTGACAGACCACCCCAAAAAGGTTATAATAATATGATGCTTTTCATTTTAGGAAACAGTTGACGGAGGAAGACACGTGAGCCATAATATTGCCGGGGCGGGAGATTTTGTCCGGGCGCTGGAAGAAGCCCTGCCGGAGCTTTCCAAGGGGCAGAAACGGATTGCCGGCTATATCCTTGAAAATTATGATAAGGCTGCCTATATGACCGCACAGACCCTGGGGGAAACCGTGGGCGTGTCGGAATCCACCGTGGTGCGTTTTGCCACAGAGCTGGGCTTTGAAGGTTATCCCCAGCTGCAGGCGCAGATCCGGGAAACCGTCCGGGTTCGCCTGACAACCGTACAGCGGATGGAAGCCACCAACGACCGGATCAGCGACGAAAATGTTCTTGCCACCATCCTGCAGAACGACGCCGACAAAATCCGCGCTACGCTGGAAACCATCGACAGAGAAGCCTTTGTCCGTGCCGTGGATCTGATTCTCGGCGCACGCAATATCTATATCATGGGCATGCGTTCCTCTGCCATTCTGGCGGATTTCATGCACTACTACTTCGGGCTCCTGTTCGACAACGTGCGGCTGATCCGCCCTGCCAGCGGCAGTGAAATGTTCGAGCACCTGATGAAGGTCCGCTCCGACGACGTGATCATCGCCATCAGCTTTCCCCGATACACCACCGGCATCGTGCACGCCGTGGAATACGCCCGGAAGACCGGTGCAAACGTGATTGCCCTGACCGACAGCAAATCCTCCCCCATCGTGCCCTACGCCGACGAAACCCTGATCGCCAAAAGCGAAATGGCATCCTTCGTGGACTCCCTGGTAGCCCCCATGAGCATCATCAATGCCATCATTGCCTACATCGGCAAAAAGAAGCAGGGCGAGGTTACCGAAACCCTGGGCAGACTGGAAAGCGTGTGGAAGGAATACAATGTGTACACATCCACGGAGAAATAATTAAGAAGTAAGAATTAAGTACCGATGATTCACTAAATCATGTAACTATATCAAGCAATCGGAAACCGGCTACGGCTCCTGGGGTTGCCGGCCCCCAGGAGCTCGCTTTACTATTTCTTGGGCCTTGGATATATAATATCCAGTGGCACATGGAATTGCAGGTGCTCCATTCTGCAAAAATCCTTTTTAATGTTTTTGCCAGGCTTTTTTCAAAAAGCCGCGTTTCCCTTTTACAAACAGTTTAGTTGATCATCATTGACATAAGAATCATATTGGATAGATAAAAAATGAAGAAAACGATAGCAGTGATCGGCGGCGGGCCGGCCGGGATGATGGCGGCGTATGCGGCGAAGAAGGCCTGCGGTGACGAAGCCGAGGTTGTGCTGTACGAGCGGAATCCCATGCTGGGGAAGAAGCTGCGGATCACCGGCAGAGGCAGGTGCAATGTCACCAACAACTGTACCCCTGCCGAGTTCCGGGAAGCGGTCACCAGAAACCAGAAATTCCTGTACGGCGCGTCGTCAAGGTTTACATCCGCCGATACCATGGCATTTTTTGAAAGCTGGGGCGTGCCGCTGAAAACCGAACGGGGCAGACGGGTTTTCCCCGTGTCCGACAAAGCCGCCGACATAGCCGCCGCCATGGAACGTGCGCTGACGGAAACCGGCGTAAAGATTTATAAAGGCATGCATATTTCCCGGCTTGCGGCGGAGGATAATTCTGCCGGGGACGGGGAAGAATACAAAAGCCCCATTTCTTTCCGGTGCGGCAATACCGTGCATACCTGCGACGCACTGATCCTTGCCACGGGAGGTGTGTCTTATCCGGGCACAGGTTCCACCGGCGACGGCCACCGGATGCTTTCCGGAATGGATATCCCTGTTACCGACCTGCGTCCCTCCCTCGTTCCCATCGAAACCAAAGAAAAAACCGGTGAGCTGATGGGCCTGACCTTAAAGAATGTGTCCCTTACCGCATACAGAGGCGAAAAGGAAGTCTTCTCGGAACAGGGCGAAATGCTCTTTGCCCACTTCGGACTCACCGGCCCCCTGGTTCTTTCCGCCAGCGCCAATATGCAGAAGGGCAGTGTCTCCGATTACCGGCTGACCATTGACTTAAAGCCTGCCCTGACCATGGAAGAACTGGACAAAAGACTCCTTTCCGATTTTGCCAAATACAGCGCCAGGGATTTCTGCAATTCCCTGGACGATCTGCTGCCGAAACGGCTGATTCCCTGGGTGATCCGGGTCTCCGGCATCCCCGAACGGTGCAAAACCGCCTCCCTTACCAAAGTGCAGCGGCAGAAGCTGTGCGAAACCCTGAAAGCACTCCCCTTTACCCCCACGAAATTCCGTCCCATGGATGAGGCCATCATCACCTGCGGCGGCGTGGATGTCAGCGCCGTGTCCCCCAAGGATATGATGCTGAAAAAACTGCCCGGCGTGTTCTGTGCCGGGGAACTGCTGGATCTGGACGCCTATACCGGCGGCTATAACCTGCAGATCGCTTTCTCCACAGGCGTGCTGGCCGGACAGGGAGCGGCAGCATTTGTGATGAATTCAGAATTGAGAATTAAGAATTAAGTCAATGATGATTAACCAAACTG
>JAGANP010000116.1 GCA_017624175.1 Lachnospiraceae bacterium
ACTTCCATCTCGCCGAAGCGCTGGCCGCCGAACTGGGCCTTGCCGCCCAGAGGCTGCTGGGTAACCAGGGAGTACGGGCCGGTGGAACGGGCATGGATCTTGTCGTCCACCAGGTGGTGCAGCTTCAGATAATGCATGTGGCCGATAGTTACCGTGCTGTCAACGAACTCACCGGTACGTCCGTCACGCAGGCGGACCTTACCGTCACGGGAAATGGGTACTCCTTTCCACACTTCTCTGTGGTCTCTGTTGTCGGACAGATACTGCATTACCTCGGGCAGCAGCTCCTCGCCGTGGAGACTCTCAAAGGTCTCGCCCTTCCAGGGCTTGCCGCCGTCTGCGGTGGTCTCTTTGCCCTCTGCCTTCCACTGCTTTGCCTCCGCCTTGTCAAAGGGCAGATTTGCATAATCGTTGGCCAGATCCAGGGTATCCATGATATCCTGCTCTTTTGCGCCGTCGAATACGGGGGTGGCCACATTGAAGCCCAGGGCCTTTGCCGCCAGGGACAGATGGATCTCCAGTACCTGTCCAATGTTCATACGGGAAGGCACACCCAGGGGGTTCAGCACGATATCCAGGGGCCGGCCATTGGGCAGATAGGGCATATCTTCCACCGGCAGCACCCGGGAAACCACACCCTTGTTGCCGTGACGGCCTGCCATCTTATCTCCTACGGAGATCTTTCTCTTCTGGGCAATATAAATACGCACTGCCATATTCACACCGGGAGACAGCTCGTCACTGTTCTCTCTGGTAAATACCTTGGCATCTACGACAATACCATACTCGCCGTGAGGCACCTTCAGGGAGGTATCACGCACCTCTCTGGCTTTCTCACCGAAGATTGCCCGCAGCAGTCTCTCTTCTGCGGTCAGCTCGGTCTCACCCTTGGGGGTTACCTTGCCCACCAGAATATCACCGGCACGAACCTCCGCACCGATACGGATGATCCCTCTGTCATCCAGATCCTTCAGGGCATCGTCGCCCACACCGGGCACATCCCGGGTGATCTCCTCGGGTCCCAGCTTGGTGTCCCGGGCCTCTGCCTCATACTCTTCGATATGAACGGAGGTATATACATCCTCCATCACCAGTCTCTCGCTCAGCAGAACCGCATCCTCGTAGTTATAACCCTCCCAGGTCATGAAGCCGATCAGCGGGTTCTTGCCCAGGGCCAGCTCTCCCTCATTGGTGGAAGGGCCGTCTGCGATTACCTGTCCCTCTGCCACATGGTCTCCCTTAAAGACAATGGGCTTCTGGTTGTAGCAGTTGGACTGGTTGCTGCGGGAGAACTTGGTCAGGCGGAATTCTGCCTTTTCTCCGTCATCATAGGTCATCTTGATCAGATTGGAGGATACATAATCCACGGTACCTGCCTTGGGCGCCACCACACAGACGCCGGAGTCCACCGCCGCTTTCTGCTCAATGCCGGGGCCCACTACGGGAGCCTCGGTAATCAGCAGGGGCACTGCCTGACGCTGCATGTTGGATCCCATCAGTGCACGGTTCGCATCGTCATTCTCCAGGAAAGGAATCAATGCGGTTGCCACGGAGAATACCATCCGGGGAGACACGTCCATATAGTCGAACATGGCCTTGGGATACTCCTGGGTCTCCTCACGGTAACGGCCGGACACGCTGTTGCGGACAAAATGTCCCTCAGCGTCCAGCTGCTCGTTTGCCTGGGCCACATGGTAATTATCCTCCTCGTCCGCAGTCATATAGACCACTTCCTCGGTTACACGGGGGTTGGCCGGATCCGACTTGTCGATCTTACGGTAAGGTGCCTCCACAAAGCCGTACTCATTGATCCGGGCATAGCTTGCCAAAGAGTTGATCAGACCGATATTCGGTCCCTCAGGGGTCTCAATGGGACACATTCTGCCGTAATGGGAATAATGCACATCACGCACCTCAAATCCGGCACGGTCTCTGGACAGACCACCGGGGCCTAAGGCGGACAGACGTCTCTTATGGGTCAGCTCGCCTAAGGGGTTATTCTGATCCATGAACTGGGACAGCTGGGAGGAGCCGAAGAACTCCTTTACTGCCGCAGTCACCGGCTTGATATTGATCAGGCTCTGCGGGGAAATATCCTCGGAATCATGGGTGGTCATACGCTCACGCACCACACGCTCCATTCTGGAGAGACCGATGCGGTACTGGTTCTGCAGCAGCTCACCCACAGCACGGATACGTCTGTTGCCCAGATGATCGATATCGTCATCGTTGCCCAGACCATACTCCAGATGCATATTATAGTTAATGGAAGCAAAGATATCTTCCCTGGTAATATGTTTCGGAATCAGCTCATGAATGTTCTTCCGGATTGCCTCTGCCAGCTTCTCCGGATCCTCGCCGAACTCCTCGATAATCTGTGCCAGCACCGGATAGTATACCAGCTCGGTCACGCCCAGCTCCCTGGGATTGCAGTCAATATAGCTGGTGATATCCACCATCATATTGGAAAGAACCTTGACATTGCGCTCCTCGGTCTGTACATAGACAAAGGGGATTGCCACATTCTGGATCGCATCTGCGATCTCGGCAGTCACCTTGGTGCCTGCTGCGGCCACTACCTCGCCGGTGGAAGGATCAACGGCATCGGCAGCCAGAATCTGGTGTCTGATACGATTTCTCAGCGCCAGCTTTTTATTAAATTTATATCTTCCGACTTTCGCCAAATCATATCTACGGGGGTCAAAGAACATTGCCTTTATCAGGCTCTCAGCGCTTTCCACGCTCAAAGGCTCACCGGGACGGATCTTTTTATATAACTCTAACAGACCCTCCTGATAATTCTCAGCAGTGTCCTTGGAAAAGCTGGCTTCGATCTTGGGTTCATCGCCGAATACTTCCCGGATCTCGTCGTTGGTGCCGATTCCCAGCGCACGAATCAGGACGGTGATGGGCACCTTACGGGTACGGTCCACACGCACATAGAATACGTCATTGGAATCCGTCTCATACTCCAGCCACGCACCTCTGTTGGGGATAACGGTGCAGGAAAACAGCTTTTTACCGATCTTATCATGGCTAATGCCATAATAGATGCCGGGAGAACGCACCAGCTGGCTGACGATAACACGCTCTGCACCATTGATTACGAAGGTGCCGGTAGCCGTCATCAGGGGCAGATCACCCATGAAAATCTCATGCTCGCTGATCTCCTCCTTTTCCTTATTATAGAGGCGTACTTTTACCTTCAGCGGCGCTGCGTAAGTAGCATCTCTCTCCTTACATTCCTCAATAGAATATTTTACGTCTTTCTCACACAGTTCAAAGTCCACAAATTCCAGACTCAGGGAACCGCTGTAGTCGGCGATGGGAGAGATATCGTCAAAGACTTCCTTCAAGCCTTCGTTCAAAAACCACTGATAGGAGTCCTTCTGGACTTCGATCAGGTTGGGCATCTCTAAAACCTCTTTTTGTCTCGAATAACTCATACGCATATTCTTGCTG
>JAGANP010000117.1 GCA_017624175.1 Lachnospiraceae bacterium
CACCGGCCATGATCATCTGTGCAGCCTGGTTTACGCAGTTTAAGCCGGAACCGCATACCACGTTCATGGTCACAGCGGGTACCTCGATCGGCAGACCAGCCTTGATGGAAGCCTGACGAGCCACATTCTGGCCCTGACCGGCCTGGATTACGCAGCCCATGTATACCTGATCCACATCCTCGGGCTTCACGCCTGCTCTGTTTAAAGCTTCCTTAATCACGATTGCACCCAGCTCTGCAGCGGGGGTAGTGCTCAGGGTTCCGCCCATGGTACCGATAGCGGTACGGCAAGCGCCTGCTAATACAACTTTCTTTGCCATTTCTCTTTCCTCCAACTTGTTTTTTTGCTTGTTTACGCAGCATTGGCAATGATTGTTATTTTTTTGTCATTGCCATTGCTTCTAGTGTAGCATAGACATAGCGGTTTTGCAACGGCTTTCTTAAAATTTGACAAAAAAATAACAATTAAGTTCTCCCATCCTCGAGCGCTTATTGCTGCTTTTTGAAAAGTTTCGTAACAGTCCGGAACTATGCCCACGAAAATAGGCTTGGGGCAGGGGACATTTTTTATAGGTGGACCTCTATATAATTTTGTTCCGCTTAAGTCCACTAAATACAGTTTTTTCTGTGTATACAAGACAGACGTAAGAAAAAAATGAACCTATACGAAAATAATCTACGAGATGGTCCACTTTTTTCTCCAAAAAGTGATCTTCTGAAAACAAATTTTATATATAGGTCCATTTAACCTGCTGCAAATGCTAATATTTGTGAAATAAAAGGAAAAAAGTGGACCTAACGAAAGAATTTTCTTATATAGGTCCACATCATAAAATGCCTATCAGCGGTATGACGCAATAAGTGCAAACAGTAAACGTATGACTGAACTTACCTGAAAAACATGAAAAATATGATCTTTGTATTTAGTGGATTGGCGGCTTTCCTGGGACATGCATTATTGACGGGGATTGGCTGACAAATTACAGCTTGAGGGCATTGATCTGGATAAGAATGCGATCCAAAGAATTGAAAGCGGACAGCGGTTTGTCACGGACATTGAGCTGCTGGCATTGTCCCGGGTTCTGAACGTTGCCGTAGCGGACCTGCTCTGCCCGTAAGCTGGCCATTGCACCTATTTTTATTGTGTGAAGTCATTCCGCCGATTGCCCCTTTTGACCGGTTGTGCTAAAATCAGGTTCAGAGAAGCTTTTTACCTCCATTACAGAAAGAAGGATCCCCATGAACCAGCTATCCCTTTTCGACACACAGCCGCAATCCTCCCTTGGTTCAGACACCGGCCCCCTGGCCGACCGTCTGCGGCCCACCTCTCTGGAGGAATATGTGGGCCAGCAGCATCTCCTGGGGCCCGGTAAGATTCTGCGCCAGCTCCTGGAGCGGGATCAGATCCCCTCCATGATCTTCTGGGGCCCTCCGGGCGTGGGCAAAACCACCCTGGCCAGCATCATTGCCGGACGCACCCGCTCCAGCTTTGTGAATTTCAGCGCTGTGACCAGCGGCATCAAGGAGATCAAGGACATTATGAATCAGGCCCAGGAAAACAGAGCCTACGGCATCCGTACTCTGGTATTTGTGGACGAGATCCACCGTTTCAACAAAGCCCAGCAGGACGCTTTCCTGCCCTATGTGGAGCGGGGCAGCATCACGCTGATCGGCGCCACCACGGAGAATCCTTCCTTTGAAATCAATGCGGCTCTGCTCTCCCGCTGCAAGGTATTTGTGCTGAAAGAGCTGACTGCGGAGGATCTGACCGGCCTGCTGAATCGGGCGCTGACGGACAAACGCAGCTTCGGCAGCACCAGGGTTCATGTGGAACCGTCCCTGCTGTCCACCATTGCCGCCTTTGCCAACGGGGACGCCCGTATGGCCTTAAATACGCTGGAGATGGCTGTACTGAATGGGGAGATCGCCCCCGACGGCACTGTAACCGTCACCCGGGAAACACTGGAGCAGTGTCTGGGCAAAAAGACTTTATTATATGATAAAAAAGGCGAGGAGCATTACAACCTGATCTCCGCCCTGCATAAATCCATGCGCAACTGTGACCCGGATGCCGCCGTCTATTGGCTGGCACGAATGCTGGAGGCCGGGGAGGATCCCCTGTTTATTGCCCGCCGTCTGATCCGCTTTGCCAGCGAGGACGTGGGACTGGCCGATCCCCAGGCCCTGACCCTGGCCGTATCCGCCTATCAGGCCTGCCATTTTAACGGGATGCCCGAATGTAATCTGAACCTGACCCAGGCCGTGATCTACCTGTCTCTGGCTCCCCGCTCCAATGCGGTATACCGGGCTTATGAAACTGCCAAGGCAGACGCCGTGACCCGTTTAAGCCAGCCCGTCCCCCTGGTAATCCGCAATGCACCCACCCGGCTGATGGAGGAGCTGCATTATGGGGACGGCTATGTCTATGCCCACGATACCCGGGAAAAAATGGCCCGCATGACCTGTCTGCCGGAGGATCTGAAAGACCGCCGCTACTATCTGCCCACAGAGGAGGGCGCAGAAGCCCTCCAGAAAGAGCGTCTGGAACAGAGCCGGGCATTCCGGCTGGGAGAGACTGCCGACGCCCCGCCGGACAATCCCCTGCCATAACCCTTATTCCGGCGAAGCGGTGGGCGCCGGCACAAAGGGCGGCGCATTTTCCACCGCCGGATCCCTGATCTGCGTGCTCCGCACCCACTCTTTCGTCCCCTCCACTTTCTCCGTTTCCTGGGTGTGCTTTGCCAGGAAGCGGGTCAGGGCGTATACGTCAATCCAGATCTCATTGTCGCACTCTTTCTGGGACTCGTCAAAGATCAGCTGCAAGCCCCAGTGCAGATGCGTCACCTCGATATTGTTCACATTTTCTTTCGTACTGTACCCCGTATGTCCCATGTAGCCGATCACATCCCCGGCCGTCACCAGACTCCCCTCCTCCAGATGCTCCGCAAAGGGGTAATTCTGCCGCAGATGCGCATAGTAATAATACCGCTTTCCGTCCAGATTGCGGATGCCGATGCGCCAGCCCCCGTACTGATTCCAGCCCAGCGCCTCCACATAGCCGCTCTCGATTGCCATGATCGGGGTTCCCGTCTGCCCCATCATGTCATGCCCCAGATGCTGCCGTTTATAGCCGTAGCTGCGGCTGACGCCGAAATCATCATAATGGGTATAGTCAAACCCCCGGGCCAGCGGAAAATAGGCTTTCAGTCCGTACACCGTCTCATAGGTGATGCTGCCGTCTTCATTGATCTTTTCCCTTTCATAGCACCCTACCATACCGTCCAGCACCGCCCCGTAGGCCTCCCGGTAATAGGCATAATATTTCAGGTCCTCTGTCAGCTCTTCCCAGGTCTTTTCTCCCGAAGACACCGACTCCGCCGCCCGATCCAGAATCTCCAGCGCTTCCCTGTCAAAGCTTCCCCCGGTTCTGGCCGCCGTGTAGGCCAGCAATTCCACCCAGCCCAGATGTACCTGACTCTCGTAGGTGTCCACATCCCAGGCATAGGCCTGGCACAGCGCCTCATAGCTGACATCAAAATCCACCCATTTGATGTAATCCTCCCCCGCCGCACCGGCGGATACTGCCTGGGGCCTGCCCGTCATATAAAACACTGCCGCCAGCGCCACCAGCAGCACGCATTCTGCCAGTATTCCTTTTTTCATCCATGCGGCATAAGCTTTCCGATGCTCCCTGTCCATATGTACTCCGCTTTTTTCGCTCATGCCATTATATGAAAAAGGTGTGCCGTATCAGAACAGCACACCCGTTTTTCCTCACATCTCATATACAGAAACCCGCTTCAGCACCTCCCGGATCTCTTCTCCCGTGGCCAGGTTTTCAGAAAATGCGCTGGCGCTTCCTGCCGCCAGCCCCAGCTTAAACGCTTCCCGGCAGTCTCCGGTCTCCATAAGCCCTGCCATAAAGCCTGCCACCATGGAGTCCCCGGCGCCCACGGAGTTGACCAGTTCCCCCTGGGGAGCGGGAGCGCCGTAGATCCTGCCGTCCTCTGCCGCCAGCACAGCCCCCTCTCCGGCCATGGATACCAGCACATTCCGGGCACCGGCTTCCCGCAGGGCCCTGGCGTAGGGAACCGCCTCCTCCCGGGTATGCAGCTCCACATCATAGAGGGCTCCCAGCTCATGATGGTTGGGCTTAATTAATACCGGATGGCAGAGCACCACCTTCATCAGCTGGTCCCCGGCGGTATCCACCACGATCTGCACGCCCCGGCCGTTCAGCTGCTGCATAATGCCCGCATAGATATCCGTAGGCAGGGAGCCGGGCACACTGCCGGATAAAAACAGCACATCCCCGCCCTGCAGACCCGCCAGCTGCTGCATCAGCTGATCCAGTTCCTGTTCGCTGATATCCGGGCCCTGCCCATTGATCTCCGTTCCGTCAATGGATCTCAGTTTGAAATTGATTCGGGAAATCCCCTGCTGCAGCGGAATCATTTGATTCTGCAGTCCCATCTCCTCAATCCGCCTGATGATCTCCTGACCGGTAAAGCCTGCCGCAAAGCCCAGTACCGTGCTCTCCAGCCCCAGGTTTTTCAATACTATGGATACATTGATTCCCTTTCCCCCGGGAAGGATGTACTCCGATGTGGTTCTGTTCGTCCTCCCCAGCTGAAAATCTGCCACGGAAACAATATAGTCCAAAGACGGATTCAAGGTTACTGTATAAATCATAAGTGTTTTCCTCCCGTTCCGCATTTCCCTGATGATAAGGGATTTTCACCATTGCCTATAAAAACATAACTTTTATTATAGCGGCCTTTCTTCCATTCTTCAACTGACAATTTCTCTGATAGCGCAGATATTTTCTTTGGTAAACGGAGAGGTAATCTGTGTGAAATGTACTCAAAGCAAGTCTCCTTACTCCACATTTCGCTTGAAGCCGATATATGTTACTGCAAAATAGACCAGATAAATCCCGAAGAACAGTGCAATACTTCTGGCAAAAAATCCTCCTGCGGAGGCGGGAACGCCTGTCAGTACCACAAAGCCCTTACTCATGAACAGAATCATTTTCCCGCTGATGATGATGGCAAGTACCGCCGGGCACAGATAATAGGCGGCCAGCTGCTTCAGGATCAGCAGACGGATCCGGCTTTGTCCCAGGCCCAGCTTGGCAAGCACGTCATACCGGAACTTATATTTTGCAGAATCACTCAGCTGCTGTACGGAGAGCACTGTCACCGCCACGCAGACAAATACCAGACCAATATAAAAGAACGGGATAATCAATGCCCCAAGTACATACGTCACCTGCGGAATCAAATTCTCCCTGACCAGCTGGACTGCCCCAAGGTTGACGATATTGTCAGAGCCAACGCACAACCCCCCCAGATCCTGCTCATCCGCATCCGGCAGTGTCTCCAGCCGTTTCTGCAGATCCGGCGGCACCTCTCCGTCAAGCTCTGCTACCAGTTCCGAATAATAAAGCCGCATCCGCAGCAATACCTCATCCGGTACCACAATAAGATAATCCGCCCCGTTATGCCCGTCCTGTGAGAACGGCTCCGCATATATCCCTGCACAGGAAAGGCTGGCATCCCCTGATGCATTCAGAATCCGCAGATCTGCGCTGATCTCCTGTACCTCCTCCTCCAGGCGGGGCTTGATCTGCACCAGATATTCATCTGTTCCCAGTGCCGCCTCCGGATATCCCAGGAGCTTTCGCAATTCATTATAATCCGAGATCCCCATAGAGGTGTCATAGCGGTAATAGCAGCTCTCCGCCTCCATCAGCGCCTTTATTTCGCTTCTGTCCGGCTCCCCATCCTCCGTCAGGCATATCCCTTTCCATTCCTTTAAATGGGTCAATATCCAGGTATTCACCTGATCATCCCCATCGGTGTAGATCCGATAGCTGTAATAGGCACGGGGCTGCGCATATTCCTCCAGCAGAGCCTTTTCGGCGGCAAAACTCGCCGCATTATCCGAACTATATATCTGTACGTCAAAGGGGAATTTACTCTTTAATACGGTATTTGCGTATTCACTGAACATCAGCGCAATGGAAGCTCCCATCAGGGCCAGGGTAAACAAAGCTGTCAACGTCCCCATAGTAACCTGCATGGTACGTACTTTAGAGGCAAACTGTCTGAGCAGAAAAAGCGTCTGCCCTTTGTAGATTCCGTTTCCCTTTTTGCGGATATAACAGATAATCCATGCCGAAAGTCCTATATAAAACAGGTAGATTGTCAATACCAATCCGATCAGAAAAAGCCCGATCTGCCCCGCATTGGACAGCCTGCCAAACAGTACCCAGAAACCAGAATAAACAAAATGGAGAGCGGCAACAGAATCCGCTTGATCTCCTCATGCTTTTCCCGAATCTCTTCGTTTCTGCGCTTTGCATCCATCAGATCATGGATATTCATTTTCCGGAATTTCCGCCCGCAGCGCAGGAGCGCCAGCAGGTAACAGCCCATATAGCAAAGTACGGTCATGAGAATGGTTCGTCGGTTCAGCACGATTTCCGGGTGATATGCCATCCGCACCATGGCAAACATGATGGCTGTCAGCACCTGCTGCAGCAGAATCCCAAGCAGAACTCCCAAAAGAAAGGAAAAGCCGCCCAGCAGAATATTTTCCCGCATATATAACCGGGAAACGGTCTTTTTCCGCATTCCCAGCAGCAGATAGATTCCGAACTCACTGCTTCTCTTTTCCAGCATAAACCGCACCATATAATTGATCAGCCAGGCTACAATCCATACGATAAATACTGTAGCAAGCCCGATCATGACCTCCATTAGGCCTTCCATTTCAAAATACCCCGTCAGCTGATTCTGAAAGAGCAGACTGTTAAAGGCATACATCAGCGCTGTCACAATGGTCATGGTCAGAATGTAAACCAGATAATCCCTGACCGAACGCTTCATATTCCGAAAGGCAAGCTTACTGAGCATCGCTTAACTCACCTCCCGTCAGAGACAGCACATCCAGGATTTCCTGCAGAAAGAGCTTCCGACTTTTTTCTCCGCGAACCAGCTCATGAAAGATCCTGCCATCCTTCAGAAACAGAATACGCCCGCAATAGCTTGCGGAGAAGGCATCATGCGTCACCATGATGATGGTAGCCCCCTGCGTTCGGTTTAGTTCGTCAAAGGTTCGAAGCAGTGTCTGGGCTGAACGGGAATCCAGCGCCCCCGTGGGCTCATCCGCCAGCAGCAGCTTGGGGTGATTGACCACCGCTCTTGCACAGGCGCAGCGCTGCTTCTGCCCTCCCGATACCTGATAGGGAAATTTCTCCCGGATCTCCTCAATCCCCAGCAGCTGCAGAACCCGGCTGCAGGATTTCTGAATCTCCTTCTTTCCTTCTCCCTGCAGGGTCAGCGCCAGCACCACATTTTCCTCAATGGTCAGAGTATCCAGCAGATTGTATTCCTGAAAGACAAAGCCCAGATTATTTTTACGAAAATTCGACAGATCGTCCTCGGACAGTTCCGTAATATCCGTATCTTCATAGAAAATATGCCCCGCCGTCACCCGGTCAATGGTGGCGAGCATATTTAAAAGCGTTGTTTTCCCGGAGCCGGAAGCACCCATTACTCCCACAAATTCCCCTTTTTCCACACGGAAGCTGACACGATCCACCGCCTTGGTCACATTGCTGCCGCTTCCGTAATACTTTTCCACATCACACACCCTGATATAATCCTTCATCAACATCACTCCTGACACAATAGAATCTGTATTTACCTTCCACTATTCTACTGCTTCTCTGTGCATGTTGGTATAAGAATTGATTATACTTATCTTACATTTTCGTAAGATACTCCTCCGTTTGTCCCCTGCTGATATAGTTACTGACGGGAAATTCCAGCTGCATTTCGGTACCCTTTCCGTATTCGGAGCTCACAGCAATCCCTATTCCCAGCTTATCACAGAGCTTCCGGCACAGATACAGCCCCATACCCGTTGACCTTTCCCCCTTTCTTCCATTGCTTCCGGTAAAGCCCTTCTCAAAAATGCGTGAAAGCTCTTCACCGGAAATACCGATACCGTTGTCCCTGAGAGACAGGATTACACTGTTTTCCTCACGTCTCGTGGCAATCGTAAAATAAGAGGGTTCCCTGCGGTATTTGATACTGTTTAAAAGCAGCTGATTAAAAATAAACGCAATCCATTTTCCATCCGTATACGCCGAGTCCTTACAATCCATTTCCACCTGCACCTGACTTTGGATCAGCAGCAGCCGGTTCCTGTCCAGTACCTCCAGCACCACATCCTTCAGATTCGTCTTCCGGATCTGATAATCCTGGTATACCGCTTCCGAACGGGCATAGTATAGAACCATATCCACATAGTTTTCAATCCTTTGGTTCTCCAGACTGATGGTTCGGAAATCTTTCCCTGTCTCCTCCGGGCTATGCTCTTTTCCACCGCTTTTGCGCCGGTTATCACACAGCAGGGAGATGCCGGTGAT
Source organism: Lachnospiraceae bacterium (assembly GCA_017624175.1). Classification (GTDB taxonomy): domain Bacteria; phylum Bacillota; class Clostridia; order Lachnospirales; family Lachnospiraceae; genus Acetatifactor. The sequence continues at coordinate 8,440 of JAGANP010000117.1, forward strand.
CGGCGCCTTGATCTCATGCACCCAGCTTTCCATATATTCCCGATACGCCTTTTGCTCATCCTCCAGTCTGCGGATCCGCTCAATTACCGATTTATTGGATTTTCGGATCATTTCACGATACAGGCGGTCTTCCAGCCGGAAGGAATCCGGCAGCAGTTCTCCCAACAGATAGCGCTGATCCATTTTCTCCAGGATCTGCTGCGCCTCCCGAAAGTACTTTCCCCTCTGCAAATAGGAAGAAACCAGCCAAAAGAACAGGATAATGCCCCAAAAGCACAGGATCAACAGACAATTCGCAGCGGCATAGCCTGTCATCCTTAAAAATAAGGTCATGACACTGGCACATACCAGATGAAGAAGCAGCAATAATCCCTTATCCTTGAGATAATCCCCAAATTTCATACACGGTACCCGATTCCCCTCTTTGTTTCTATAAAATCCGAAAGTCCTATTCCTCTTAGCTTTTCCCGGATTCTCGTCATATGTACGCTCAGCGTATTGTCATCAATAAAGATCTGATTCTCCCACAGTTCCTCAACCAGATCTCCCCTGGTCACAAATTCTCCTGCGTGTCTGAACAGAAAATGCAGAAGCTTCATCTCGGATTTGGTCAGTTCAACCTGCCGTTCCTGCCAGTTCAGGCAGCATCGGGCAGGATCCAGCAGCACGTCATGACAGTTCAGTGTCTGGGGCTCTGCCTTAGCTGTCCCTCTGGTGCGTTTCAGAACGGCGGCAATTCTCGCCAGCAAAATCGGCACCTGATAGGGCTTCGTAATATAATCATCCCCGCCCCTCAGGATTCCGGCCAGTTCATCCATGGCATCCGTTCTGCCCGTCAGGAAAATAATCGGTACTTCCATAATTTTACGGATCTCCATGCAAATATCAAATCCACAGGTTCCCGGCAGATTGACATCCAGCAATACCAGATCCGGTCTTATGCATTGTATCTGCCGTGCGGCAGCTTCATAGGTCTCCAGAACAGACACCTGATACATAGCGTTTTCCAATACGATTTTCAATTCCTGCCGTATAACCGGCTCATCTTCTACAATCAAAATATGCATCGCTGTCTCTCCATCGGCTCTATACGCAAAGCAGGGAGTCTTTCACTCCCCGCTTTCCTTCACTGCTTTTATCTAACTTACATCTGCATGCATAACACAGGCCGTACCCGTGTTATTGCACCAATGAGAATTTGAAAGCGCCAGCTTTCACCCTTATACCTCCGGCTCAATCAGCCCGTAGGTATCTCCCTTTCTCTTATACACCACATTGACCTGATCCGTCTCCGCATTGCAGAATACGAAGAAATTATGTCCCAACAGCTCCATCTGGATGCAGGCATCTTCAGGGTACATGGGCTTGATGTCAAATTTCTTGGTACGGACGATACGAATCTCCTCATCCTCCGTGTAATCATTCTCTATAAATGCCTTGCTGAAAGAACTGACATTCTGCTGCTTGTCCACGATCTTGGTTTTATACTTTTTCAGCTGGCGTTCAATGATCTCCTCCACCAGATCAATGGACACATACA
>JAGANP010000118.1 GCA_017624175.1 Lachnospiraceae bacterium
ATAACTCAGGTCGCAGCCCCAGGCCGTGGCTTCGGCTTCCCCCATATGCATATCCGCCACCACCGTGACCTCGGGAGCGGAAAGCACCTTGGTGGCCTCTTCCTCGCTGTAGGTAAGCGGCGTACCCTGGCTGAATACCTCCACTTTTCCTGCCTGGCTCCGGAAGCACAGATCCACCTTGTCAGGATCAAAGCTGACGCCGCTGTAACCCAGGGCGCACAGGAACCGTCCGAAATTGCAGTCATGTCCATAGATCGCCGCCTTGCTTAAGGAAGAGCAGATCACAGACTTCGCCAGGGTGCGGGCATGTTCCTTGGTATCCGCCCCCACCACCTTAGCTTCAAACAGGCAGGTGGCTCCCTCGCCGTCTCCCGCCATCTTCCGGGCCAGATAGGTGGTGATATGATTCAGCGCCTGACAGAAGATATCGTAATCCTCTCCCTCGTCCCGGATCTCCTCGTTGCCCGCCTGACCGTTTGCCAGCACCAGCAGGGTATCATTGGTGGAGGTATCCCCATCCACCGAAATCATATTAAAGGAATCCACCACCGCAGCGCTGACTGCCCGCTGCAGCATTTCCTTAGAAATCTTTGCATCCGTCGTCAGAAAGGCCAGCATGGTACACATGTTGGGATGAATCATGCCGGAGCCCTTACACATACCGCCGATGGTCACCGTCTTCCCGGTGATCTCTACCTCCAGGGCAATCTCCTTGGAAATCGTGTCCGTGGTCATGATCGCCTGAGCTGCTGCCAGCCCCGCCTCCCGGCTGTGATCCTTTGCCGCTGCCAGCTTGTCAATCCCTGCACACAGCCGATCCACCGGCATGGCCATACCGATCACCCCTGTGGATGCCACCAGCACGGACTCGGCAGGAATGCCCAGCAGCTTTCCGGCGTGCTCCGCCTCTGCCCGGCAGCAGTCCATACCGGCCTGTCCTGTACAGGCATTGGCAATACCGGAGTTTACCACCACCGCCTGGGCAAAGGGGGACTCTGCCACCACTTTCTGATCCCACTGCACAGGAGCGGCTTTCACCACATTGCTGGTAAAGGTGCCTGCCACCTGACAGGGAACGGTACTGTACACCAGCGCCATATCCTTTCTGTTCTGATATTTTACCGCAGCTTCCACCCCTGCGGCTTCAAAGCCTTTCGCTGCGGTCACGCCGCCCTCAATCTGTTTCATCCTCTTTCCTCTTTTCCTGATTTTTATGTGCCATATGCCACGCACTTTGCGATTCGGATTTCCGGCAGACAAGCTTTCGCCCTTCGCTGCTTTCTTTATTTACCGGCAGACAATCGGAATATCCGTCTCCGTCATTTTTCTATGTAAGCTATTGATTAAATGCCGTAATATTGGCATCATTCAGCGTAAAATCATAGTAGTTCAGATCCAGCCGCCGAGTCCAGCCGATGGTATTCCAGAATGCATTGCCCACATCATTCTGGGTAAAGGCAATCAGACTTACCTTGTTGATCTCCTCGGCTTTCAGTGCATTCATGCAGCGCACCACCATGGCCTTGCCGATGCCCAGCCGCCGATAATCCTCCCGCACACAGACATGATACAGGCACCCCCGCCTGCCGTCATGCCCGCAGAGAATTCCGCCTACGATGGCGCCGTCCTCTGCCACGGCTACCACACTGGTATCCGGGTTCCGTCTTAAAAACCGCTCCACGCCAACCCGGGAATCGTCAATACTGCGGATACCGAAGCCGTGTATGGTCATCCACAGGTCATGAAGCCCCTGATAGTCCTCTATGGTCATTGTCCGTATGGTAAATGTTTTCTCCTGCATTTTCCTTTTCTTTCCTCTCTGATTGCTGCTCTTCCCGCTCGGCTTGCTGTCTTTTCTCTCCGGCCTTGCTGCCTTTCTTTCCCGCCTTGCCTTCTTTTCTCGCTATTCCTGCTGCCTTTGCCCCGCCGTCTTTTCTCTCTATTCCCTGTCTGCGGCTCGCAAGTGGACTTATACCAGAAAACTGCGCCACTCTGTCCACTTTTCAATCCCTTACCGCACTCATATCCTTACATCTTGGACTGATATTGCAAAATTCCCCCGCCCGGTCCACTTTTTTACTTGTAAAAGTGGACCAAATCAAGCAAAAATTTTCTGTAAGGCCATTTCTTCCGCTTACATTAGAAAAGAGAGAGCTTCTCTATACCGCCCTTGCTCTACTGAAAGTGCAGCGCACCGGCTCCAGACCATCCCCACTACGGGAAGCAGGGCACCAGCTCCAGGCCCTCGCTCTCGGGCAGTCCAAAGAGCAGATTCATATTCTGCACAGCCTGACCGGCGGCGCCCTTTACCAGATTGTCCAGCGCACCCATCAAGATGATCCGGCCGGTACGTTCATCGATCACTAAGGTCACATCCACATATTTACTGCCCTCCACCCATTTGGTCTCGGGGCAGACGCCTGCATCCAGCACCCGGACAAACTTCTCCCGGGCATAGTATTTATCATATACAGCCTTAATCTCCTCATAAGTGGGCAGACTGCCGTCCGCTTTCCGTTTCAGACTGGCATATTCCGTCACCAGAATTCCCCGGTTCATGGGTACCAGATGCGGGGTAAAGTTGATCACCAGCTGCTATCCTGCCGCATAGCCCAGCTGTTCCTCAATCTCGGGAGTATGTCTGTGGCTGGCCACGCCGTAGGCCTTGATATTTTCATTCACTTCACAGAACAGATTGGGCACCTTCGCTCCCCTCCCTGCTCCCGAGGTGCCGGACTTGGCATCCACAATCAGGGTATCCGGCTCAATCAGGCCCTCCTTTACCAGCGGGTATGCCGTCAGTATGGAACAGGTGGTATAGCAGCCCGGATTGGCGATCAGTCTGGTCTTATCACTGATCTGCTTCCTATTGATCTCACACAGGCCATACACCGCCTCCTGAATGAACTGGGGAGACTTGTGCTCGATCTTATACCATTTCTCATATACGGAAACGTCCTTGATCCGGTAATCTGCTGACAGATCCACGATCTTCACCTTCTGCAGAAGCTCCTCCGTCAGAAGCCCCGCCAGAAAGCCCTGGGGCGTGGCGGTAAAGATCACATCCACCTGTTCTGCCAGTTCTTCCAGATTGTCATCCCGGCACACATCCTCCACGATCTGAAACATGTTCTGATATACTTCATAATACTTCTTATCTATGTAGCTTCTGGAGCCGTACCACTTGATTTCCACATCCTTATGTCCCATCAGGATACGCACCAGTTCCCCGCCTGCATATCCGGTGGCTCCGATTATTCCTGCTCTTATCATATTTTCTACCTCCTGTCTCTCCTGCCATCATACTCTATTTTCTGCGAAAAGACAACTGTTTCCGTAACCTCCCCTATCATGGCACAGAAAATGGATACCGTCAAGAGGTTTGTGAATATTTATTCTCAAATATTTTATTTTATGCGCCTTTATGCATATTTTATATGTTTTATACAATTATATTTTTTGTTTTATGCAATATTAGGGCTTGCAATCCGGTGAAAAATGGTATATAGTATCACTAGCGTACATAAATAGTGCATTCATTATAAGGAAAGGTAAGGATAAAGACATGAAAGAAAAAGTAGTTTTAGCGTATTCCGGCGGTCTGGATACCACCGCCATCATCCCCTGGCTGAAAGAGAACTACGATTACGAGGTAATCTGCGTATGTATCGACTGCGGACAGGCTGAGGAGCTGGACGGCCTGGAGGAGAGAGCCAAGTCCTGCGGCGCCGAGAAGCTGTACATCCTGGATGTGATCGACGAGTTCTGCGACGAGTACATCGTGCCCTGCGTACAGGCTCATGCCGTATATGAGAACAAGTATCTGCTGGGCACCTCCATGGCAAGACCTCTGATCGCCAAGAAGCTGGTGGAGATCGCCCGCAAGGAGGGCGCTGTAGCCATCTGTCACGGCGCTACCGGCAAGGGCAACGACCAGATCCGTTTTGAGCTGGGCATCAAGGCGCTGGCTCCCGACATCAAGATCATTGCTGCCTGGAGAAGCGATAAGTGGACCATGGATTCCCGTGAGTCCGAGATCGAGTACTGCAAGGCACACGGCATCCATCTGCCTTTCTCCGCAGATTCCTCCTACAGCCGTGACCGCAATATCTGGCACATCAGCCATGAGGGCCTGGAGCTGGAGGATCCCGCCAACGAGCCGAACTACGAGCATCTGCTGGTGCTGGGTACCACTCCCGAGAAGGCTCCCGATCAGGGCGAATATGTGACCCTGACTTTTGAAAAGGGCGTACCGACCTCTGTAAACGGTGAAAAAATGAAAGTATCCGAGATCATCCGCAAGCTGAACGAGCTGGGCGGCAAGCATGGCATCGGCATCATTGATATCGTAGAGAACCGTGTGGTGGGCATGAAATCCCGGGGCGTGTATGAGACCCCCGGCGGCACGATCCTGATGGAGGCCCATCAGCAGCTGGAGGAGCTGATCCTGGATCGTGACACCTATGCTTTCAAAAAGGAAAT
>JAGANP010000119.1 GCA_017624175.1 Lachnospiraceae bacterium
AAAAGAGGTCTTTGTGGATACGCTGTCCCGGGGGATGAAGCAGCGGCTCTGCGTGGCCAGGGCGCTGCTGCACAATCCGGCCCTGCTGGTGCTGGATGAGCCCAATTCCGGGCTGGATCCCCGGGCAAGGGTAGAGATGAAAGAGCTGCTGCTGAACCTGAAAAGTATGGGTAAGACCATTGTCATCAGTTCCCATATCCTGTCGGAGCTGTCCGAGATGTGCAACAGCATCGGCATCATGGATCATGGCAGACTGGTGGCGGCGGGACGCATTGAGGATGTGATGGAGAGTGTCTTCGGCAGCAATCAGCTGATCATTACGCTGGATGAAGGGCGGGACACGGCCATACGAATCGCCCACGAATATACCAAGGTAAAGGTGGAGTCTGCGGGGGAGCATGAGATCCGGCTCTCCCATACCATGACCAAACAGGAGATCGCCAAAATGATCGCCGTGATGATCAACAACGATGTGGTGGTGACCGGGTTCCACAAGCAGGAGGGCAATCTGGAGACACTGTTTATGCGGGTTACCGACAGTGCGGAAGCCCGGGAGGGAGGAAAAGGATGATACGGCTGAATCCTATTGTAAAGAAGGATGTGCGGGTGCAGGCCCGCAGTATGAAGATCTGCTGGGGCGTATTTGCCTATGAACTGATACTGGCGCTGGTCTTCTTCCTGGCTATGCTGATCATCCAGCAGCAGAGCCGGTACTCCGTAGAAAATATCTACAGCACTCTGGTGTGGCTCTATCCGGTGCTGGCCGGGACCCAGCTGGTGATTCTGGGCGTGGTGGTGCCGGTGCGCACCGCTTCTTCCATCTCCGGGGAGAGGGAGCGGCAGACCTTTGACATCATGATGACCACCGGTATGACGCCTTTTTCGGTGATTATGGGCAAGGTGACGACCGCCATCGTGCAGAGCATGTTCTTTGTGGTGGCCAGCATGCCGATCATGGCGCTCTGCTTTGTCATCGGCGGGATGTCCTGGAGCTATCTGTTTCTGTTTCTGGGAGTTGCCCTGCTGGTATCCATATTTTCGGCCAGTATCGGGATCCTGTGCTCCTCTCTGTGCAGAAAGAGCATCAGTGCGGTGATTATGTCCTATGGCTTCTATCTGATTTTCTTTCTGGGGACGCTGCTGCCCTGTATTTTGTATGAGCTTCTGGCCGAAAGCCTGAGTTACTCTGCAAGCTCTCTGACGCAGCAGGGAATTGAGTGGGGCAGGGATACCTTTCTGTTCCTGCTGCTGAATCCGGCGGTGTATCTGATAGAACTGCTGATACGGATTATGGCGCCGGAGGGGGAATCCATGGTAAATTCCCTGGCCAATATCTCGGGAAGCGGTAGGCAGATCGGGCTGCTGGGTCATGTGGCGGTGGGGAACCGGTGGCTGATCCTCTCCACGATTCTGTTTCTGGCAGTCTCCATGCTGTTTCTCCTGCTGGCGGCCAAGCGCATCAATCCCATTAAGAGAGGTGCGGGAAAACGGGCGGCCAGAAATATGCCCCGGCAGGGAGTACAGCCAATGCCCCAGCAGCCGGTGAGGCCGGTACAGGCCTCCGGGCAGGCACAGCAGACAGCGGAACAGTTCAGCGGTATGAGCGGAAACGGACAGAAAGGATAGGATATGGATATCCGAAAATATCTGACGGAAGAGATCAGAAAATGCAGGCGCAGAATGAATCTGGCGAAGCTTTTGGACTATGGGACGGCGTTTGCTGCAGCGGGCGGTGTCCTGGGCATGGGCTGTGAGCTGGTTTCTCTGATCCGGCCTTTTTATCATGCGCATCTGGCTGCCGTTATGTGCTTTGCCGCCGGGCTTCTGGCGGGGATCGGTTATGCCGTATACCGGCGGGCGGATATGAAGCAGGCCGCCGGGCGGCTGGACGGCTTCGGCCTGAAAGAACGGATGCTCACCGCCTATGAGTGGATGGAGAAACCGGAGGAGGAAGCCGGAAATGCATTTGTCGTGCTGCAGAGACAGGATGCCTATGACTGCTACCGGCAGAACCGGGAGAAGATCAGGATCCCGATCCTGCCCCAGCGGCGGCATATGCTGGCATTCCTTTTGTTTGCTGCCGCCGTGATCGGGCTGGGGCTGATTCCGTCCCCG
>JAGANP010000120.1 GCA_017624175.1 Lachnospiraceae bacterium
CCTCTTTATTGACTTCCCCGATCAGGTCGTCCACCTGCCCCTCCACCGGACGCACATCCACCTGGGGATCCAGAAGCCCCGTGGGACGGATGATCTGCTCGGTCCGCAGCAGCTCATGTTCCTCCTCGTACTTGCCCGGGGTGGCGGATACAAAGAGAATCTGATCGATGTGGGCCTCAAATTCTTCGAAATTCAGAGGGCGGTTATCCAGTGCGGAGGGCAGGCGGAAGCCGTAATCCACCAGCGTGGTCTTCCGGGATCTGTCCCCGGCGTACATGGCGCCGATCTGGGGAATCGTCATATGGGACTCGTCAATAATGATCAGGTAATCGTCCCCGAAATAATCCATCAGGCATTTCGGCGGTTCGCCGGGCTTCATCCCGCTCAAATGCCGGGAATAATTCTCAATGCCGGAACAGAAGCCGGTCTCCCGCAGCATCTCAATGTCAAAATTCGTCCGCTCTGCAATCCGCTGGGCCTCGATCAGCTTGTCCTCCCCCTTAAAGAAGCGCACCCGCTCTTCCAGCTCTTTCTCAATCGTGTCACAGGCCTGTCTGATCTTCTCCGCAGCCACCACATAGTGAGAGGCCGGGAAAACGGCAATATGGTTTAATGCTGCATGAACCTTTCCCGTAAGGGGCTCCACCTCGGCAATCCGGTCAATCTCGTCCCCGAAAAACTCCACCCGGATCAGATAATCGCCGCCCTGGGCCGGATAGATCTCCAGCACATCACCGTGTACCCGGAAAGTGCCCCGCTGCAGATCCAGATCATTGCGGTCATATTGAATATCAATGAGCTCCCGGATCACCTGATCCCGGTCCTTAATCATTCCCGGCCGCAGGGATACAATCATCTCCTGATAGTCGTCCGGACTGCCCAGTCCGTAGATGCAGGACACGCTGGCTACTACGATCACATCCTTTCGCTCGGAAAGAGAGGCGGTAGCCGACAGCCGCAGCTTGTCGATCTCGTCATTGACTGCTGAATCCTTGGCAATATAGGTGTCCGAAGAGGGCACATAGGCCTCCGGCTGATAATAATCGTAGTAGGACACAAAATACTCCACCGCATTCTCCGGGAAAAACTCCTTAAACTCCCCGTACAGCTGACCCGCCAGAGTCTTATTGTGGGCAATGATCAGGGTGGGCTTATTCAGCGCCGCAATCACATTGGCCATGGTAAAGGTCTTGCCGGAACCGGTGACACCCAGCAGGGTCTCGGCCTGATTTCCCTCTTTAAAGCCCTTTACCAGCGCCTCTATGGCCTGGGGCTGATCGCCGGTGGGCTGATATTCAGAATGTAATTCAAAGTGATCCATCATTTACTCTCCACTATCCTACTTGCCTCACTATGCATAACCGGAGTACAGCTTTCCCAAACTCCAGCTGTGCCCGCATTACTGTATCTTTGAGAATTTGCAAGCGGCACACTTTTAAACTTCCACAAAACCTACTTGATTATAACAGATTCCATAGAAAAAGTACAGAGCAAAATCAAACATTTGTTCTGTACTTTCTTTCCGGATTTATTTCGGTCGTTTGCAGAATGACCGTGGAGAGTCTGCCGATTACTGCAGCAGCCCCTGAAGCACCTCTTTTGCCTTTTCCAGCTGGTTGTCATAGCCATTACTGTAATACGCCTCGCCGTCAAACTCGCAGATCACATCCGGCTCAATACCGGTACCGTGAATATTGCGGCCTGCCGGAGTATAGTAGCTGCTGATGGTGATCTTGATGGCCGAGCCGTCCCGCAGGGTCATAATCTGCTGCACAATTCCCTTGCCAAAGGTGGTGGTGCCCACCAGCGTTCCTTTCTGATAATCCTGGATGGCACCGGACAGGAGCTCCGAAGCGCTGGCGCTGTTGCCGTCCACCAGTACCACCAGAGGCAGATCAAACTCGTTGCTGCCGTCACAGGTGTACTCTTCTCTCTCGCCATATTTATCTTCTGTATAGACCACCAATCCCTCCGGCAGCAGCATCCGGGCAATCTCCACCACTGCGGATACGCTGCCTCCCGGATTGCCCCTCAGATCCATAATCAACCCTTTCATGCCGCTGTTTCTTGCACTCTGCAGGGCTTCGGAAAACTGCCCCGGCGTCACGTCATCAAACTCCGTGATCTGAATATACGCCATGCCGTCTTCCAGCATCTCATAGCTTACCGTGGGCACCTCCACCTTGCGGCGCTCCACAGCCACATGCAGATATTCCCCATCCCGGTAAATCGTAAGATCCACCGTAGTGCCTTCTTCTCCTTTGATCAGAGCCACTACATTATTCAGATCCATGTCATAGGTGGACACCCCATCCACCTCATAGATGATATCATCCTTTCGCAGACCTGCCTCCTCCGCCGGAGTGCCCGGTATGGGGCTGCTAACCTTGGGATAGTTCAGCTCCAGATCCTGGGCCACATAGGCGCCGATCCCATAATAAGCACCTGTGGTCTGCTCCATAAATTCATCGAATTCTTCCTTGGTATAATAGGTGGTATAAGGATCCCCCACCGCATCCAGCAGCCCACGGTAGATGCCGTTTTCCAGATCCTCCTGGCTTACGTCATCCTTATAGTAGTACTGCTCGATCATATATTCCAGTATCCCGATTTTCTCCGTCAACGCATCAGTCAGCAACCCGTCTTCCGAAGAATTCTCTGCATTCACCTGCTGGCTTTCCTGACTGGATTGTTCTATCTTCAGCTGCACCTTAAAGCCCAGATAAGCCATACAGAGAATTAACATTCCTGCCACCAGGCCTGCTATTACTCCTAATGTAAACAGCCCTCTGCCGTCGGATGGCTGTCTGTTTTGCTGTTCATACTCTTCCATGCTTCCTCTTTCCGCACAACCCAGGAAAAATGCTTTTCCTGCTCCTGCCTGGGATATGCTCAATCATATTTATCTGCCACAACCATTTTTCCCGCCCTCTTCGGAAAATTTTCAATCATGCTGTCGGAACGCATAAATTACGGGGAGATATAATTCCAGGGCGATACATATTCTCCATTCAGCCGGACACTGAAATGAAGATGATTGCCCGTGGAACGCCCTGTGGAGCCCACTGCCGCAATCGTAGTCCCCCGGCTCACCACATCATCCTTTTTCACATACAGCTGGGAAGCATGCATGTAGATGGTATACAGCCCGCCGCCATGATCAATCATCACATAATTGCCCATGGTGGAGCTGTAATCCGCCGCCACCACGATCCCGTCATAGGCCGCATAGATGGCCGTGCCCTTAGGCGCTGCAAAGTCCACGCCGTTGTGAAACTGCTCCACAAACAGTGTGGGGTGCATCCGCATACCGTAATCATCAGAAACCCTGGTATAAGAAGCCAGCGGAAACTTAAAGGTACCGCCGTCATAGGTAAGCACTTTGCCGCTGCTGGCCAGGATACGTTTCTTTTCCTCTTCCACGGCTTTTTCCAGAGAAGAAATCAGTTCATCCTGCGCCTGGATCTCCGCCTCATACTCCTCGATGGACTGTTCCCCGCTGCTGATGCGCTGCTCATAAGCCGTCAGCTCTTTTTCTTTCTGCGCCAGCAATTCCTCCAGAGCTGCCTGCTCGATTTCCACACCCTCCCGGGCTTCCTCCAGATAGGCCTTATCCTCTTCCAGCTGCTGCTTGCACAGCTCCACGTAGTCCCTGGTCTGAATAAAGGACTCCAGCATCTGATTGTCGTACTCCGCCACTTTCTCCATGTAAAAGCTGCGGTTCAGAAAATCCGCAAGACTATCGGACCCCAGCAGCATATCCAACAGCTGGCTCTCGCCTCTCTCATAACTATATCTTATGTGATTAGCCATCGCTTCATACTGTTCTGCTTCCACTTCCAATGCATGGTCAAGCTGTTTTTCCGCTTCTGTGATCTCCGCTTCCTTATCGGTAATTCTGAGCTTCAGCTCTGCGATCTTCTGCTCAATCTCCGCCATATTCTGATCCAGCTTTGCCACATAGCTTTTCAGGTCTTTCTTTTCCTGCTCCAGCTGTTCCACCAGCTTTTTAATATCAGAAAGACTGTTTTTCAGCTGATCTCTCTCGCTCTGTGCATTGTCAATCTGATTCTCCATGTCCTTGATGGAATCGGAGGTAATACCTGACAGACTGGTTCCTGACGCCTGGACATTTCCTGCGAAGCCAAGCAGCAGAAGCGCCGTCAGGCACCCTGTAATCACCCATTTTTTCATTCTTGCCTTTCCATCCGCACAGCCATGCGGCTGTACAATTTATAATCCATAACGAAATATCCGCAACTACACATGCAGATGCTTTCTCACCGTGGTAACGCTGCCGATAAAACCGATGCCTACACCCACGCCCAGGCACACCGGCGTCAGGAAACCGAAAATCGTCTCCACCGGCAGAAACTGCAGCAGATGACTCAGGGTTGAAAATTTCTCCATCACATAAGTCAGCACATGGTCATAGGTGTAGTGGATCGCCCAGAGAGGGATCGCCGCACCGATCAGACCGATCAGTACCCCCTCCAGCACAAAGGGCGCCCGCACGAAAAAGTCCGTGGCACCGATATATTTCATGATATTGATCTCCTCTTTTCTTACAGAGATACCGGTACTCACCGTATTGCTGATCAGGAACACGGATACTGCCAGCAGCATCACGATAATGCCCAGGGAAACATAACCGATCAGCAGATTCATGCCGCTCAGGGTATCGGCCAATGAGGATAAATGGTTCACCTGACGAACCCCTTCAATGGATTCCAGATAAGTCACCAGGGCATCCTGCATGGACACATCATTCAGATATACCACATAATTCATATATCCTTTCAGCGGATTGTCGGGATAACCGGCAATAAACTCATCCACCCGGTCCCCAAAATAGATCTTCTGATAATCCTCCCAGGCTTCCTCCTCGGAGACATATACCACCTCCGCCACCTCTGTCCGGCTCTGGATCATCCGCCCGATCTCTTCGATCCGGGTATCGGTGATATCCTCATCAAAAAAAACCGTAACGCACACATTTTCCTCTGCGTTCTGGACAATGTTCTGAAAGTTCGACACAATGGCATAAAAAATACCAAACAAAAACAGGCAGGCCGAAATAGTGGCAATGGACGCCAGGGAATACCACTTGTTCCGGAACAGATTGCGGAAGCCCTGCTGAATGGTATATAAAAATGTACTAATCTTCATCGTCTATATATGCCCCTTCCTCTTCATCGCTGATGATCACGCCTTTCTTCATAGTAACCACACGCTTCTGCATGGCATTGACGATCTCACGGTTATGGGTAACTACCACCACTGTGGTGCCTGCCTCGTTGATCTCCTCCAGCAGCTTCATGATTTCCCAGGAATTCTTGGGATCCAGATTACCGGTGGGCTCATCCGCCAG
>JAGANP010000014.1 GCA_017624175.1 Lachnospiraceae bacterium
ACCTCCACCCTGCATATCTGCTGGGGAGCCCAGGCCGGATTTTATCACTATTACGGGATCAATAAGCGGCTTCTGCCGGAGAAGCTTTTCGGCGTATATGCCCATAAGGTGGCCAACCGGAAGATTCCGCTGGTAAGGGGCTTTGACGATATTTTCCTGGCCCCTCACAGCCGCCATACGGAGACCCCGGCGGCCGCTATTCATGCCTGTCCGGAGCTGACGGTGCTGGCGGAGAGTGAGGAGGCCGGCGTGTTCCTGGCCATCGCCGAGGAGGGGAAGAAGATCTTTGTCAACGGCCATCCCGAGTATGACCGGTATACCCTGAATAACGAATATTACCGGGATCTGAATAAGGGGCTGCCCATTCATGTGCCCTATAATTATTATCCCGGGGATGATCCCACCCAGAAGCCCCTGCTGCAGTGGCGCTCCCACAGCAACAATCTGTACAGCAACTGGCTGAATTATTATGTATACCAGGTGACCCCCTACGATCTGACGGGCGTTTCCGCTGCGGCAGAAAAATAGCGTTGCTTTTCTGATCATAAAGTGATATATTATGCAAGTAAATAGCATAATTTTACATAAAATTTATGCAGAAAACAGGAGGAGAAAAATTATGAAGAAGTTATTGGCATTAGCCATGACGGCTGTGATGGCAGCGGTAGCGCTGACCGGATGCGGCAGTGACGGCGGAAAGACCACGGCAAAGGTCATCGAGGTGGAACTTACCAACGAGGAGTATGCGTTCGGCGTGGACAAGAACCAGCCGGAATTGCTGGACTCTGTCAACGCTTTCATCGTACAGATGAAAGAGGACGGCACCTTTGATGCCATCTGCAACAATTATTTCGGAGACGGTACGCCCCAGGCGGTGACTTCTGCAGTCTATGATGAGAGCAAGGATCAGCTGGTGGTGGCCACCAACGCTGCTTTCGAGCCCTTTGAGTATACCTCGGGCGACAGCTACTATGGCATTGATATGGAGATCGCCGCAAAGCTGGCCGAGTACCTGGGTAAGGAGCTGGTGATCCAGAACATGGACTTTGAGGCAGTCTGTCTGTCCGTGGGCCAGCAGAAATGCGATATCGCCATGGCAGGACTGACCATCAAGGAGGACAGAAAGGAATATGTGAACTTCTCTGACCCTTACTACAGCGCATCCCAGAAGCTGATCGTTACCTCTGACAACACAGAGTTTGACGGCTGTACGGACGCAGCTTCCGTGGAAGCGATCCTGAATACCAAGGACAGCAGCGTCAAGATCGGTGTGCAGACCGGCACCACAGGGCAGTTTTACTGCGAGGGTGATGAGGAATGGGGCTTTGACGGATTTGCCGTACAGACCGTGGGCTATAAGAGCGGTTCCCTGGCTGTACAGGATCTGTTGAACGGCAATATCCAGTATGTAATCATTGACTCTGCGCCCGCAGCATGTATTACGGAAGCGATAAACGAAATGCAGTAAAAACGCATTGACAGAGAGGTTTTCATGGGCAATTTTGGTCAGAAAGTAGATAAATTTATAGAGATCTTTATTGCGCAGAACGGCTATGTGAAAGTGGTGGAGGGCCTGAAAAATACGCTGCTGATTGCGGTTATGGGTCTGATTATCGGTATCCTGATCGGGACGCTGATTGCCACCGTCAGGGTCATTCCCAAGTATAAGCGTCTGCCCAAGGTACTGAACGGCTTCTGCAGCTTCTATGTGGGGCTGTTCCGGGGAACGCCCATGGTGGTGCAGCTGCTGGTATTTTACTATGTACTGCTGCCGATTCTGGGGGTACATATGACGGGAGTACAGGTGGCCGTCATGGTCTTTGGCTTAAACAGCGGCGCCTATATCTCTGAGATTATGCGAAGCGGTATTCAGTCCGTGGATCCCGGGCAGATGGAGGCCGGACGGGCCGTGGGACTGAGCTTTGGTACTACCATGATAAAGATTGTGATTCCTCAGGCAGTGAAAAATATTCTGCCGACTCTGGGCAATGAGTTTATTTCACTGATCAAGGAGACCTCCGTAGTCAGCTTCGTCGGAGCGGCGGATCTGTATGTGGCGTTTAACTATATCGGCAGCAACAGCTATGAGTTCATGGTTCCGTACCTGGTGATGGCACTGATCTATATCGTGCTGGTGCTGATCATCAGCGCCGGAATTAAAATCATGGAAAGGAGCCTGAGAAGAAGTGATAGACGTCATTAATCTGGAAAAACAGTTCGGGGATACCAAAGTCCTGAACGGTATTAACGTTACTGTCGAAAAGGGCGATATCGTGGTAATTATCGGCCCCTCCGGCTCCGGCAAAAGTACGTTCCTGCGCTGCCTGAATTGTATGGAGGATCCCACTGGCGGGCAGATCATTTTCAACGGTGTGGATATCGCAGATATGCGGGTCAATATCAATGTGCACAGAAGGCATATGGGCATGGTGTTCCAGCATTTCAACCTGTTCAACAATAAGACGGTGGTGCAGAATATCATGCTGGCGCCGGTGTATGTGCAGTGTCAGGAGCTGCGGAAAGCCAAGCGGAAGAATCTGCGGACTCGGTTTACCAATCTGTTTAAAAAACAGGGGGAGAAGCAGGATCTACTGCCGATTACCGCCACCCGTGCAAAGATTAAGGAGCAGGCCCGGGAAAATGCCCTTTCGCTGTTAAAGCGGATCGGCCTGCAGGATAAGGCGGACGTATATCCGTCCACGCTGTCCGGCGGGCAGAAGCAGAGAGTGGCCATTGTGCGCTCTTTGGCGATGAACCCGGATGTGATCCTGTTTGACGAGCCTACCAGTGCGCTGGACCCCGAGATGGTGGGAGAGGTGCTGGACCTGATGAAAGCGCTGGCCAGGGAGGGTATGACCATGATTATCGTGACCCACGAGATGGGCTTTGCTAAGGAAGTGGCCAATAAG
>JAGANP010000121.1 GCA_017624175.1 Lachnospiraceae bacterium
CCGCAGATCAGACGGTCCATGATTTTGCTGCTCTCCATATCTGCCTTGGTGTCAGCGATGGCGGTCAGCTGATCCTCCGTCTCCTCAAAGGGAAACATCTCCTCAAACTCTCTCTGCCATACGGTATCCTGCCCAAATTGATACCCCTGGCTTTGCTGGCGCAGGGCATAGAGCTCCACCAGATCCCCCGCCACCTCGTCCACGGCGCTGCGGACCTTAGTCTTGGTGCGCTCCCATTCCCTGGTGCCCAGCTTATTCAGCTTGGGTTTGCTGCCCTCTGCAGAGGCATATTTCTGAATCACATCCAGGCCGGTGGCCAGCACATAGAGATTGCCTCCGTCACGGTACTCAATCTTCATGTAGTCCTTGACGACCTTTTCCACCTCTACCTTTTCAATGCCCCGGTAGATGCCCAGCCCATGGGTCTCATGCACCACATAGTCCCCCACCTTAAGCTCATTGAAATCATTGATCTTCTGCCCCTGATACCGCTTTTTCTTCTTTTTCTTTTTTTCAGCGCCGAATATGTCGGATTCGGCGATCACCACATATTTGATCAGCGGGTATTCAAAGCCCTTATTCACATGGCCGTAGTAGGTCAGCACCTCCCCGGGCTGTATCTCCCGGAAAGGATCCTCCGTATAGACGGCTGTCAGCTCATACTCCCGCAGATCCTCCGCCAGACGCTTCGCCCGAGTGCGGGAACCGGATAAAAGCAGCACCCGGTAGCCCTGTTTCCGGTACCGGGTCAGATCCTTTACCAGCGCCTCAAAGCTATTATTATAGGAAGACACATTGCGGGCGGACACCATCATCCGGGATACGGGCCTGATCAGGCTGTTTTTCCCATCCATGGTAGCCAGGGATACCACAGCCGACTTCAGGCACCGGGCCATGACCTGCTCCCTGCTGTAGAGAATATCCATCTGTCCGGGCAGCACATAGCCTTTCCGAGCACGCTGCTCCATACTCTCCCGAAACTCCAGTTCCACCGCATCCGCATGTTCCGCAATGCGGGCGGGCTCATCCAGGAAAAACACCAGATTCTGCCTGCCGCTCTGCTCCTCCATCCGCTGCAGCAGCTCCGGCAGAGTCACCGTATCCTGATAAAAATAGCGGATATAGCTCTCCAGATTCACTTTCGCCCCAAGCTCCAGCAGCTGCTCCTTCAGTTCCCCAAGCTGGGTGCTGATCCGATGGGCCGCCTCGGTTTCAAAGGCCTCCCGCAGCTTCTTTTCCTGAGCCTTTGCCTCCGCTTCAATCCGCTTCACACCCTGCTCCAGCCGATCCCTGTCCATGATAAATTCCGCCGCCGGATAGATCGTAATGCTTTCCAGCTTCTCTATGGAGCGCTGGCTCAGCACGTCAAAGGAGCGGATGGACTCCACCTGATCTCCCCACAGTTCTATGCGGTAGGGATTCTCCTCCGTCAGGTCATAGATATCCACGATACCGCCCCGGATGGAAAACTGTCCGCTGCTCTCCACCTGGTAGGTCTTCTCATAGCCCAGCGCCACCAGACGGGCCGCCAGAGCCGTCTCCTCCACTATGCCCCCGTTTTCCACCGTCAGGATATCCTCCCGGGGGTTCCACTGTACCTGGGGCGTCATCAGGGCGGCAAAGGTGGTGATCAGCGTCAGCGGCTTTCCCTCGGCAATTCGCCGCAGTACCCGCACCCTCTCCCGGGTCAGCTGATTGCCATGGATATCCGCCTGGAAAAAGATCAGATCCTTGGCGGGATAAAGCAGGGTATTCCTGTCGTAGAACCGGTATTCCTCGTACAGCTCCCTGGCTTTCAGATCACTGTAGGTCACAATGACCTTATAGCGTATCCCCTCGGACAGCCCATAGATCATATGCAGTTTCTGAGAATCCACACAACCGCTCAAGGCCACCGGGGTTTTCCCCCTGCGGATATCCTCCCTGGCCTGGCCATATTCCGCCAGCTCCTGTAAGGGTGCCAATAATGCCTGCATCCCGCCATCCCTCCTATTTAAAGTTCCTTATGCTTTCTTCTTGGTATTATACCGATTCATGGCGCCGTCCACATCTCCCTGCATAATCATGCAGATGGCCTCAGCCGCTTTTTCCGCCGTCTCCGCCAGCACCTTTTTCTCCTGATCCGTAAAGTGTCCCATCACATAATCCTTCAGATCATAGCCCTGGGGCTTCTCCCCCACGCCCATTCTGATCCGGATGAAATTCTCATGTCCCCGCTGCAGAATAATATTTTTCAAGCCGTTATGCCCCCCGGCGCTGCCCTTTTTCCGGATCCGCAGCTGTCCCACATCCAGGCTGATATCGTCGGAGATCACCACCAGCTGGGCGGTCTCGTCCACCTTATAGTAGTCCACCACCTCCCGGATGCTCTCGCCGCTTAAGTTCATGTAGGTATAGGGCTTCACCAGAATCACCTTTTGTCCGTCAATATACCCCTTGCCGATAACTGCCTTATGCTTTTTCTCCAGCACAGGAATCTGATATTTCTGCGCAATATCATCTATTACCCGAAAGCCGATATTATGCCTGGTATTTTCATATTCTCTGCCCGGGTTGCCCAGGCCGGCAATGATAAACATAGTACTCCTCCTTATCGCTGGCGTTTCCGGTTTTCTGAACGTCAGCATATTTTATTCTATCCAAAACCTACAATAAATTCAAGCCAAAAATAGATGTCCTTAAATTTCTGTAAAACAAAGGAGCCGCCGCACCCATGCGACAGCTCCTTTCCCCAATACCTGATCTGAATTTCCTATTCCGCATACTCGTCCGGCTCCGTCAATGCCCTCTCATAGCTTTCCAGAATCACGTTCTGAATATGCTCCCTGGTAGCAGAATTGATAGGGTGGGCAATATCCCGATGCACTCCGTCTGCTGCTTTCTTGCTGGGCATGGCGATAAACAGCCCCTTTTCTCCATCAATCACCTTGATATCGTGTACCACAAACTCGTTATCCAAGGTAATGGACACGATAGCTTTCATCTTTCCTTCCTTTGTGATCTTGCGGACCCGTACGTCTGTAATCTGCATCCCATTAACCCCCTTAGTAAAACGCTCTAGATGACAAACCTGTCGT
The DNA here is from genome assembly GCA_017624175.1 of Lachnospiraceae bacterium. GTDB lineage: Bacteria > Bacillota > Clostridia > Lachnospirales > Lachnospiraceae > Acetatifactor. The sequence continues at coordinate 3,078 of JAGANP010000121.1, forward strand.
TCTTCTCCACAACGATCCTGATGCCTTCCTCGCCCACAAAGCGGGAACCGGCACGGATGGTATCACGGCTCTCCACAATACAGTTCTCAATATGTGTGTTGTCGCCGATATATACATCGTTGAGGATAATAGAATTTTTAATGACGCAGTTCTTACCCACAAATACCTTCTTAAAGAGAACCGAATTTTCCACCTTGCTGTTGATGATACAACCGCTGGCAATCAGACTGTTGCGCACATCGGAACCTGCATTATATTTTGCGGGCGGAAGGTCATCCACTTTAGAACAAATCTTCGGCTCATCACGGAAGAAATATTTGCGCACTTCCGGTTTTAAGAAGTCCATATTGGTCTGGTAATAAGACTCTACCGTTGCGATGTTGCTCCAGTACTCTTTCATCTTATAGCCGTAAATCCGTTTCATGTTCTTGTAGCGAATCAGAATATCTGTTACGAAATCCCAGCGTCCCTCCTCCGCACTTCTCTCAAGCATCTCGATTAATTGCCTTCTCCTTACAATATAGATACCTGTAGAAATGGTGTTGGACTGGGAAACCATCGGTTTTTCTTCAAACTCGATAATTCTGGAATCCTCATTCATCCGAACCACACCGAATCTGCTGACATCTTCTCCTGCCGGCACATCCTTGCAGACAACAGTAATGTCCGCTTTCTTCTCGATATGGCTGTCTAACACTTTATTGTAATCAATCTTATACACACAGTCGCCGCTGGTAATAATAACGTATGGCTCATGGCGTCTCTTTAAGAAACTGATATTCTGGTACATAGCGTCCGCTGTACCGCGGTACCACCAACTGTTATCCACCGTCACGGTAGGATTAAACACGTAAAGTCCGCCCTGTTTTCTTCCGAAATCCCACCATTTTGAAGAGCTCAAATGCTCATTCAGGGAACGGGCGCTGTACTGTGTCAGCACTGCTACC
>JAGANP010000122.1 GCA_017624175.1 Lachnospiraceae bacterium
ACGAATCTGGTGGATTACCTGGAAAATCACCTGGCCAGCCGCATGGAGGTGACCCAGGAGGATATGGAGATGCTGTATGGCCCCCAGGAGGGCAGCGGGAGAAAGAGCAGGAAAAGAAAGGGCGTGGACGTGATTCCGCTGGGAACCCGGGGAATGGAAGCGTCAAGAGAAGCCAGAGAACCGGAGAGCGTACAGGAGCAGGGGCAGGGACAGGCCGCCCGCAGAAAACCTGCGGCAGAGACTGCAGAGCCGAAGTTTACGGACAGCCAGCAGCAGGAGCTGGAACAGCTGCTGCGGGAATTCCTGACCTCCTAGCGGATACCACATATCTCCAATTTGCTCTTGAATAATCGGAACAAGTTTGCTACACTGTAAATGTCAAGCGGCAGATTTTCGGGCCGCAATGTATGTGTAGAAAAGGAGCGGGATTATGAATAAGCAGGTGACATTTGACTATTCCAAGGCAGATGCCTTTATTTCACAGGAAGAGATCGGCTACATGAAGAAGCTGACTCTGGATGCGAAAGAGGTATTGGTAAATAAGAGCGGTGCAGGCAATGATTTTTTAGGCTGGATTGATCTGCCGGTGGACTATGATAAAGAAGAGTTTGCAAGGATCAAGAAAGCGGCGGCTAAGATCCAGAGTGACAGCGAGGTGCTGCTGGTGATCGGTATCGGCGGTTCCTATCTGGGGGCCAGGGCAGCCATTGAGTTCCTGGGCCACAGCTTTGCCAATGTGGTGGACAGAAGCGTGCGCAAGGCGCCGGAGATCTACTTCTGCGGCAATTCCATCAGCTCTACTTATTTAAAGCATCTGATGGATGTGGTGGGGGATCGGGATTTCTCCATCAATATGATTTCCAAGTCCGGCACCACCACGGAGCCTGCCATTGCTTTCCGGGTATTTAAGGAGATCCTGGAAAAGAAATACGGCAAGGAGGAGGCCGCAAAGCGTATCTATGCCACCACGGACAGAGCCAAGGGCGCACTGAAGCATGTGGCGGACGAGGAGGGCTATGAGACCTTTGTGGTGCCCGATGATGTGGGCGGACGTTTCTCCGTACTGACTGCCGTGGGTCTGCTGCCCATCGCTGTCAGCGGTGCCGATATTGACAAGCTGATGGAAGGCGCTGCCAGCGGCAGAAAGCGTGCCCTGGAGAATGAATTTGAGGAAAATGACGCCCTGCAGTATGCGGCGCTGCGGAATATCCTGCTGCGTAAGGGGAAGAGCGTGGAGATCCTGGCCAACTATGAGCCCAGCGTACATTATGTATCCGAGTGGTGGAAGCAGCTCTTTGGAGAAAGCGAGGGCAAGGATAACAAGGGACTTCTGCCTGCCAGCGTGGATCTGACCACGGATCTGCATTCCATGGGTCAGTTTATTCAGGACGGTTCCCGGATTATGTTTGAGACCGTAATTGATATTGAGACCTCCCGGGAGGAGATTATCATCGGCGAGGAGCCGGTGGATCTGGACGGCCTGAACTATCTGGCTGGAAAGTCCGTGGATTTTGTCAATAAAAGTGCCATGAACGGCACTGTGCTGGCACATACGGACGGTCAGGTACCTAATTTTATGGTACATGTGCCCGAGGTCAATGAGTTCTATCTGGGCGAGCTGTTCTACTTCTTTGAATTTGCCTGCGGCGTCAGCGGCTATCTGCTGGGGGTGAATCCTTTCAACCAGCCCGGTGTGGAGAGCTATAAGAAGAACATGTTTGCTCTGCTGGGCAAGCCCGGCTATGAGGCGCAGAGAGAAGAATTGTTAAAGCGACTATAGTGTGAGAAGAAGTGCCCGGAAAGAGGGCATTCTTCATTTGGAGGATAAGAACGGTTTATCAGAAAAATAGGGATGGGTCTGCGGCGTGGATGCTGCGGGCTCATTCTGTCAGTACAGGAGAAAACCAATGAAAATTGCCGTATTAGAGAGACATAGTGTGGGAACGGATGTGCCGGTGCAGTATGAGCACCTGGGAGAAGTGACTTATTACCGCAACACCACCACCATAGAGGAGGTCCGGGAGCGGGTAAAGGATGTGGATATTATTGTGGCCAATAAGGCGCCCCTGCGGGAGGAGACCCTGAAGGATGCCTCCCAGGTAAAGCTGATCTGTGAACTGGCCACGGGCTTTGACAATGTGGATCTGGCCTACTGCAAAGGCCGGGGAATCCGGGTGTGCAATGTGGTGGATTACTGCTCCGGTATGGTGGCACAGCATACCTTTGCCCTGGCTCTGGCGCTGCTGGAAAAGCTGCCCCACTATGACGAATATGTAAAGTCCGGGGCCTACAGCGCCCAGGACCGTTTTTCCAATTTTGATATGCCCTTTCATGAACTGGAGGGCAAGACCTGGGGCATTATCGGCATGGGCAATATCGGCCGCCGGGTGGCCCAGATCGCAGCAGCCTTTGGCTGTCGGGTGATCTTTTATTCCGTAACCGGGAAGAGCAGCTGCCGGGATTACCCCCAGGTGGATAAGGATACCCTGCTGGCGGAAAGTGATGTGCTGTCCCTGCACTGCCCGTTGAGCGATCTGACCAGGGGGATCATCGATCGGGAGGCCCTGCAGAAGATGAAGAAAACGGCGATCCTGATCAATGTGGCCAGGGGAGCGGTGGTAAATAACCGGGATCTGTATGAGGCTCTGGAGGCGGAGGAGATCGCTGCCGCCGGTCTGGATGTGGTGGAGGGGGAGCCCCTGCCGTTATCCAATCCCTTAAGCCGGTTCAAAGACAGCAACCGGCTGATTATCACGCCCCATCTGGCCTGGGCCAGCGTGGAGGCACGCACCCGCTGTGTGGAGGAGGTGGCAAAGAACATCGAGGCCTTCCAGCGGGGCGAAATGCGGAATGTAGTGAATCCTTAAACTTTTATGAAGATGCTTGACAAGCAGGTTTCCCCATAGTAAAGTAGGAAAAGCAGGAAAAAGCAAGTGTTTCAGGAAAAGAAAAGAGGATTGCATGATAGAAAAAATCAAGGGCTTAATGAAGAAATATGAGGAAATGATCGCCTATCTGATTGTGGGCGGATTAACGACGATTGTGGCCTGGGGGGCCATGTATCTGGCCAGCTGGCTGCTGTTTGGCAACCCGCTGCATCCTACCGCCTTTGAAAATGCGGTGATGAGCATTGTCAACTGGGTGGCGGGCGTAATCTTTGCGTATTTCACCAACCGGCGATTTGTCTTTAAAAGCCATGAGCCCATGCTGAAAGAGATTCCGAAGTTCGTTCTTTCCAGGGTATCCACTTTTATTCTGGATCTGGTGATCCGGCAGCTGTTCGGTGCATTGGGCGTAAATACCTATGTGACCACCTTTGTGTCCGCTGTGCTGGTATTTATCGGCAATTATGTGCTCAGTAAGCTGCTGGTATTTAACAAAAAGAAAGAGGCTTAGAAAAGGCTCAGAAGAGGCTCAGATTGATAAAAAAGCTCCGCAGGGATCCATGATCCGGTGCGGAGCTTTTTTTATGTATCAGATATTCTGATAAGGATTGTTGTTAAAGGGATCCTGATTGGGATCAGCGTAGGCGCTGTTAAAGCCCTGTGTCTGATTCATTTCCGCTTCTTTCTGGCGGCGCAGACGGGTGAACTCGTCGTAGTTTTTATTAAACATCTGCTTGAGCTGATCGCTGTAGCCGAAGATGCCTGCAGGACACTTTTTACTCAGATCATCCATAATCTGATCGCAGATGGCCTTGCTGGGAATCACCAGCTGATGCAGCTTCTTGTCCTCGGTGTAGATCATGGAGTTATAGGTGGTGCTGACGGTACGGCCATATTTCTGATGGTTGGTCTGGTGGGTATAGGCCCATGCGATCTGGCGCAGCGGAATGACCTTGGTCTTGGCGCTGGTGCAGTCAAACAGGTAACTGCGTCCGATCTTAATGCCCTTGGTAGGCTCAAAAGCAGAGGAGAAATCCACATCCGCACGTTCCAGCTCCATATCTCCCTGGGCTTTCAGGGTCTTGATCAGTTTCCGCTGATAACCGCCGGTCAGCGCTTTGACCAGCATGAAGACAGCCCCCAGGATCAGCAGCACAGCCACAGCGTTCATGAGCAGTACGATTTCGATACTGCCCCGGGACAGAGAACCGACCTTGATATAATAGGGGGCGCAGTATGCCTCGAACTCTGCATCGGTATAATCTGCTGAACGGAAGAAAGATTTGTAGTACCGCAGCATCTTCTCATCCATGGGGAGGATTTGGCCGGTGACCTGCATCGTGGTATCCAGGGCTCTCAGATCATAGGTTTCAAAGAACTCATCGCTGTTCTTATCAATGATTTCGGTCGTATCGAAATACCGGGAAGGCACTGCCAGGCCCACAAATTCCCAGTACATGCTTTCATCGGTATACATGTAGCGGTCCAGGCCGCCCACCAGGACTGCGTGGTACTGCATGGAATCCCGCTCGGAAACCTTGGCGCCGTTGCGGGTGGTGGTGGTAACCTCGGTAGCGAAGGTACCAAAGGTCAGTTCAAAGGTCATTGTGACATACTGATCGTCGATCTCATCAATGGAAAGCTCCTCAAAGACCACGGGGCCCTTTGCCCAGGTGATGAAATCCGGCCCGAAATAGACCAGCAGCCCCACTGCAACGATCAGCATGATGATGATGATCGGCAGGCGGCTTTTCAGGGAATTCTTTTTTAATTTCTCTAACATCTCTTTTCTCCTTTATATCTTTTTTACCAGAACCTCAACCAGACGGGCACAGTGACCGGCAGCCTCACGCTCAAAGGCGGGATAATCCATCTCGGCGCTGTCGTCTGCCTTGTCGGAAATGGCACGGATAATCACAAAGGGAAGTCCGTTCAGGTATGCGGCGTGGGCAATAGCCGCTCCCTCCATCTCGGTGCAGTCTGCATGAAATTCTGTAATTAACCTGTTTTTGATTTCCTTGTCGGAAATAAACTGATCGCCGCTGACGATACGGCCCACAGCAGTATGTAATCCGGGATTGGCCTCCTCACAGGAATCCATGGCCAGCCGGATCAGGGTCTCATCTCCGGGGAAAGCCAGGGTATCCAGCTGGGGAACCTGCCCCAGGGGATAACCGAAAACTCTGACATCCATGTCATGATGAATCACATCCCGGGAAATGACAATATCGCCGATATCCAGAGCCGCATTCAGGGAACCGGCCACGCCGGTATTGATCACATGAGTAACCTGAAACAGGTCAGCCAGGATCTGTACGCATATGGCGGCATTGACTTTGCCGATGCCGCAGCGGACGATAACCACAGGCACCCCTCCCAGAGTACCCTCAAAAAACTCCATACCCGCTCTGGTGGTCCGGGCGGTAACGGACATCCGGGCTTTCAGCGTATCCACCTCCAGCTCCATGGCGCCGATAATTCCGATTTTGTTCATGATAGCATACCAACCCCTGCCGCAGGCAGGGCCTTTCTGTTGTAGTTCAGCGGATAGCCGCTGCAGTGCATTTTATTGCGGATAGTTCAGGCGGCTGTCGTCGATAGAATACAGCACCTGATCCAGATATTTCTTCGCCAGATAGTTGGCCATCCCCAGATTCATATCCAGGTAATTGCCGCAGTCCCTGGGAGAGGCGCCGGGTACTTCATCCCGGTAATCCCGGATAAATTCATACATGCGGATCATCAGCGGCACAATATCCCGGGAGGTATAGTTTCCGGCCAGCAGCAGATAGAAGCCGGTGCGGCAGCCCATGGGGCCGAAATAGATGGTTTTGTCCTTATAGTCCGGGTCATTGCGCAGAAAGGTAGCGCCCAGATGTTCGATGGTATGCACCTCTGCGGTATTCATGACAGGCTCCTCATTGGGGCTGGTCATGCGCAGGTCAAAGGTAGTGATAACCTCCTGGCCCACCGTATCCTTGCGGGATACATAGATACCGGGCTGAAGCCTGATATGATCAATGGTAAAGCTTGCGATTTTTTCCATAAAGCGAAGTCCTTTCCTGATAAATATATACTATCAGCCAGAATTTATAAAAAAATTATAAACTACAATTCAGTATATACCATTTCCATGAAAAACACAAAGGAAATTTGTAAAATACGCAAAAGCAATACGCAAAAAGAGGAGCAAACCAGAAACCTGATTTGCTCCCCGCTTTTTGCAGAAACTGATCTGCAAAATTATCATTTTTCTTAGCCGAAATATCTCTGCAGCAGACCCTCGAATGCCTTACCGTGACGGGCCTCGTCGCGAGCCATCTCATGTACGGTATCATGAATGGCATCCAGTCCCAGCTCCTTAGCTCTCTTTGCCAGATCTGCCTTGCCTGCAGTAGCGCCGTTCTCGGCCTCAATGCGCATCTCCAGATTCTTCTTGGTGGAGTCGGTTACTACCTCGCCCAGCAGCTCCGCAAACTTTGCAGCGTGCTCAGCCTCTTCATAAGCAGCCTTCTCCCAGTACAAACCGATCTCGGGATAGCCCTCACGGAAAGCCACTCTGGCCATAGCCAGATACATACCTACCTCGGAGCATTCGCCGTTAAAGTTGGCACGCAGATCCTCGATGATATCCTCTCTTACGCCCTGCGCCACACCTACAACATGCTCTGCTGCCCAGGTCTTATCCTCGCTCTGAGCGGTGAACTTGGAAGCATCTACGCCGCACTGAGGACACTTCTCAGGGGGCTGATCTCCCTCATGAACATAACCACATACCTGACATACATACTTCATACTTATTCTCTCCTTTTTTGAAAATATTTTTGATTAAGCTGCCGTACCTATGGCCGTCAGCTGTCGGTACCATGAGCACAATTCCCGCAGATTCCGTAAAAATAGGTCATATGTCCCGTAATCTGCCCGTCAAAATGCTGTCTGGCTGTGTCCAGAATACCGTCGATGCTGTCCATGGACAGATCCTGTACACAACTGCACTCGTTACAGATAAAATGATAGTGAGGGCTGGTATCTGCATCAAAACGGTCAGTTCCATCGCCCAGACGCAGACGCTGGATCTCTCCCCGATCCGCCAGCAGAGTCAGATTGCGGTATACGGTGCCCAGACTGATATGGGGAATCTGCTGCCGCACATTCTGATATACGATATCTGCTGTGGGATGATCATGGCGGCTCATAAGAAACTCCTTGATCATTTCCCGCTGTTTGCTGTATTTCAGCGCCATAACTGCCCCTCTCTAAAACGATATTAATAACGATTACTGTTATATTATACCCTATTGAGAAAATTTGTCAAGCCCCTGAAAAAAATTTATGTTTTTTTTAGGAACATATTCGCATTTTTTTACGTTCTGGCGCAGGATATGTGTTATACTGATTACAAAAGCAATTCAGGCTATGCGGGAGATAACCATGAAATTTAAAACAAGACTCAGAGTGACCTTTATTACCATTATCTTTCTGCCCCTGCTGTTGATTGTACTGGTATTCTGCGTCATCGGACTTTATCTGATGAATAATTCCCAGGGCAATAAGCTGCAGGATCTGGATGTGACGATGATGGCGGAGCCTATACAGGCATTTATCGGGACAGCGGATGATATTTACGGTCAGCTGTGCGAGCAGGCGGATACGGATGTACGGCTGTTGGAGGACAGGGAATACCTGGAAAAAATGAACAGCTCACTGCGCCAGCGATCCGCTTATCTGCTGGTCCGCAGAGGGAATGAGATCTACTATACCGGCAATGAGGAGGCGGCCCAGAAGATATTTGACCGGCTTCCCAGGTTTGGCGAGGGAGATCTGGAAGAGGACGCCAGCTATTATTTTAACGAACTGAATAAATATGTGAAACAGATTGATTTCTATTTTCAGGACGGAACGGAGGGTAGCCTCTTTGTGGTCATGAAGATCAATTCGTTGATTTCCCGGCAGCTGCTGATTGATATGATGATTGCGATTGTGCTGATTCTGATTTTTACCAGCCTGATGCTGACGCAGTGTATCCACAAGGGGGTATTCCATCCGATCAATGAACTGAATATTGCCATGAAGAAGATCAAGGAGGGCAATTTTGATTATACGCTGCAGACCCAGGCCGGCGGTGAGATCGGAGATCTGTACCGCAATTATGAGGATATGCGTCTGCGGCTGAAAGAGAGCATTGAGGAAAATGCGGAGCAGGAGAAGAAAAATAAAGAGCTGGTCAGCAATATTTCCCATGATTTGAAGACTCCCATAACTGCCATCAAGGGCTATGTAGAGGGGATTATGGACGGTGTGGCGGACACACCGGAGAAGATGGATAAATATATCAAAACCATCTATAATAAGGCAAATGATATGGACCGGCTGATCAATGAACTGACGGTTTATTCGGGGATTGATAATCACCGTATCCCGTACAATTTCCACCGGATCAATGTGGCGGATTACTTCGGAGACTGTGTGGAGGAGGTGGGGCTGGACCTGGAATCCAAGAACATACAGCTCAATTACACCAATCTGGTGGATGCGGATACCCTGGTAATTGCGGATCCCGAACAGATGAAAAAGGTCATCAACAATATCATCAGCAACAGTGTCAAGTATATGGACAAAAAGAACGGTGTCATTGACATTCGTATCCTGGATAAGCCGGATTCCATCCAGGTGGAGATTGAGGACAACGGCAAGGGGATCGCCCAGAAAGATCTGGGAAAGATATTTGAACGGTTCTACCGGACGGACGCTTCCCGCAATTCTGCCCAGGGCGGCAGCGGCATCGGCCTGTCCATCGTAAAAAAGATCATCGAGGATCACGGCGGCTATATCTGGGCTACCAGCAAGGAGGGAGAAGGCACCTGTATGCACTTTGTGATTCGCAAATACAGGGAGCTTCAGAACGAATAGAACGAACAAAAGGAATAGAAAGGCAGGATATTTATGAGCAAGATATTGATTATTGAGGACGAGGAAGCCATTGCGGATCTGGAAAAGGATTATCTGGAACTCAGCGATTTCCAGGTGGATATCTGCAACCGGGGAGACCAGGGCCTTCAGACAGCGCTGACAGGCGGATATGATCTGATCATTCTGGATCTGATGCTGCCGGAAATGGACGGCTTTGAGGTGTGCAAGCGGATCAGAGAGGAAAAAAATATCCCGATCCTGATGGTATCGGCAAAAAAGGATGATATTGACAAGATCCGGGGACTGGGTCTGGGAGCGGACGACTATATGACCAAGCCTTTCAGACCCAGCGAGCTGGTGGCCCGGGTGAAAGCCCATATGGCCCGCTACGAGCGTCTGGTGGGCACCAATCAGCGGCCCCAGAACGATATTGTGGAGATCCGGGGGATCCGCATTGATAAGACGGCCCGCCGTGTCTATGTGGACGGCGTGGAGAAGACTTTCACGACCAAGGAGTTTGAACTGCTGACTTTCCTGGCGGAGAATCCCAATCATGTGTTTACCAAGGAGGAGTTGTTCCGGGAGATCTGGGATATGGACTCCATCGGGGATATTGCCACCGTCACCGTGCATATCAAGAAGATCCGGGAGAAGATCGAGGCGGATACCGCAAAACCCCAGTATATCGAGACCATTTGGGGCGTGGGCTATCGGTTTAAGGTATAAGATTCAGCCATCTTTGGACAACTGCCGGTTTACAAATCCTTCTTTTCGGTGTACGATATGGGTAGTGAGACAAAATGAGCCATTTTGTCCCACTATGTAATCGCCAAAGGAACAGGAGGACATTACGTATGAGCGAATATATTTTAAGCTGCTGCTCCACAGCGGATCTGAGCCGGGAGCATTTTGACAATCGGAACATTCATTATGTTTGCTTCCACTTTGAACTTGCAGGGAAGCAGTTTATGGACGATCTGGGGCAGTCTATTTCCTTTTCGGATTTTTACCAGGCCATGGCGGACGGAGCGGATACCAGAACCTCCCAGGTTAATGTGGAAGAGTATGAGCAGTATTTTGAGAGCTTTTTAAAAGAGGGCAAGGATATCCTGCATCTGACCCTGTCCAGCGGGATCTCCGGCACCGTGAATTCTGCCGTGATTGCCCGGGATACCTTGCGGGAAAAATACCCGGACCGCAGGATCTATGTGGTGGATTCCCTGGCGGCTTCTTCCGGCTATGGTCTGCTGATGGATAAGCTGGCGGATCTGCGGGATGGCGGTATGGACATTGAGGAGCTGTATCGGTGGGCGGAGGATAATAAATTAAAGCTGCAGCACTGGTTTTTCACCAGCGATCTGACCTACCTGATCCGGGGCGGCCGTGTATCCAAGGCGGCCGGGCTTGTGGGCAGCATGCTGAATATCTGCCCGCTTCTGAATGTGGACTTTAAGGGACGGCTGATTAACCGGGCAAAGGTCCGCACCAAGCGCAAGGTGATCCAGGCCATGGTGGACAAGATGAAAGAGCATGCACAGGGCGGTACTGATTACAACGGCAAATGCTATATGTCCCAGTCTGCCTGCATGGAGGACGCCAGAGCGGTGGCTGATCTGGTGGAGGAGGCTTTCCCTAAGCTGCAGGGCAAGGTGGAGATCAACAATATCGGCACCACCATCGGCAGCCATACCGGTCCCGGCACGGTGGCGCTGTTTTTCTGGGGCGATGAGAGAGTGGATTAAGGTATATACATGAGAACGAAGATCGTTTATGAGGATCAGGATATTCTGATCTGTCACAAGCCGGCGGGGCTGGCTACCCAGTCAGCCCGCATAGGCCAGCCGGATGTGGTCAGTGAGCTGAAAAATCATCTGGCCGGAGCCTATCTGGGAATTGTCCATCGGCTGGATCAGCCGGTGGAGGGCCTGCTGGTTTTTGCCAAAAATAAAAAGGCGGCAGCGGTGCTGACCCGTCAGCTGGAGGCGGGAACCCTGCATAAACAGTATTGTGCGCTGGTCTATGGCCGCCCTCCGGAAAGCAGAGGAGAACTGACGGATTACCTGTATAAGGACGGCAATCTGGCCCGGGTGGTGCCGGAGGGGACGCCGGGGGCCAAAAGGGCGGTATTGCAGTATATGCTGCATGGGGTTCCCGGGACTGCGGGAGAGGAGAACCCTGCGGGAGAGCTCCCAAGCGCCGGAGGCTTTTCCTGTCTGGACATCCATATTGAAACCGGGCGTTTTCATCAGATCCGCTGCCAGCTGGCCCATGCAGGCATGCCCATTCTGGGGGATCAGAAATACGGCACGGCGGAGAGCCTGGAGGAGAGCCGCCGCCAGGGGATCTGTCAGACCGCACTCTGCGCCGGTCAGATCAGACTGCAGCATCCCACTATGGGCCGGGAGGTTTTTTATGAAATCCAACCAAACTGGATAAAACCATAATAATTCCGCATACTATCTTTGGAAAGGCATCCGGGATCCCTATATCATCGCCGGGGCAGAACGGAGGTGGGTATGCTGGAGAAAATCAATGAACACAAAATTACCACACTATTGCTGATCATCGCAGTAGTGTATTTTTTTCTGCAATATCTGACCCCGCTGTTTTCCCCGATTCTGATTGCCATGCTGTTTGTCACCATCTTCGGCCCTCTCTTAAAAGGGGTTCAGAAGAAGCTTCATATTCACCGGCAGTTGGGGGCAATCCTGCTGCTTCTGGTGGCCTGCGGCCTGCTGATCGTCATGATCTGGGTTCTGTTTTCCTGGATCGTGGGCAGTTTGCCGGAGTGGATTGGGAGGCTGGAGACATTGGAACAGAATCTGCGGGAGCTGATTCAGAGAGGGAGCACTTCCATCGGAGAGACTCTGGGAATCGACGGGGGATATCTGGAGTCCACCCTGCTGAGCCGGTTGGATGAGGGGATGAGTTATCTGCAGTCGGAGGGAGCGGCGGGTATGCTGTCCGGCTCGCTGCAGTATCTGCGGAAAGCAGCGGTTCTGGGCGGTTTTCTTGTGACTTTCATCATTGCAGCGGTGCTGCTGGCAAAGGACTATGACCGGATCATGAACAATCTGCTGGACCGGGAGGAATTTCATGTGGTGCTGGAGGTGATTTGCGGGATCATCCGCTATATTGCCACTTATGTAAAGGCGCAGCTGATCATTATGTCTGCGATTTCTCTGCTGGCGGCGCTGGTGCTGGGCTTTTCCGGCATCCGTCACGGCGTGCTGTGGGGGATTATGGCGGGCCTGCTGGATGCCCTGCCCTTTATCGGCACCGGAATTGTGCTGGCCCCCCTGGCCTTAGTGCAGCTGTTTGAGGGGCATTACGGCATTGCCGTCATCTGTCTGCTGCTCTATGGGGCCTGTGCTTTTCTGCGGGAAATGCTGGAGCCCCGTCTGATCGGCAAACGCATGGGTATCTCCCCCATTGCCGTGCTGACGGCGGTGTATGCGGGGATCCGCCTCTTTGGTCTCTGGGGGATCATTAAAGGTCCCCTGGGCTTTATGATCATCTATCAGACCTGGCAGAGTCTCCAGCGGCGGCTGCGGGAGTTAGAGCCGCCGGGAGAGGGCGCTGCCGGAACTGCCGGGGAAAATAGCGAATAGATATTGAAAAGTTTTGTGGGAACGAATAGAATGGGAGGTAGCAGAAAGGAATAACAAAAGAAATGAGTCATGAAAATAAGAAGAAATCCACCGGCTCCAAACCGGAGCTGATAGAACGTCTGGGACGGTGGCTGCTGTCCCTGCTGGATGTGCTGGTGAGCCTGTATATGGTGGTGCTGATGGTGATCCTGCCGCTGTATTCGGCGGAGACGGGATATCGGCATATCGGAACGGACAAATGCCTGTTTTTCCGTGCCGTCAGTATAAATGCCTGCAGGGTGATCCTGCCGCTGGCGGTGGCCTGCCTGCTCTGTCTGGCCGTGCAGTGGTTTCGGACCAAGGGCCGTGACCGGGTTCCCCGGCCGGAGCTGTCCGTCACCGATCTGTCCGCTCTGGTGTATCTGACGGCGGTGGTGGGCTCCTATCTACATACCTCCTTTCGGGAGGAAACTGCCTGGGGGGATACTTTCTACGGCACCTACGGCTGGTATCTGGGCCTGGTGACACAGCTGCTGTTTCTGGCCGTCTATCTGATGGTTTCCCGGCTCTGGCAGCGCAGGGACTGGCTGATTGCCCTGTGGGTTCCGGTACTGTTTGTGGTGTCTCTGCTGGGCTATCTGAACCGTTTCGGCATTTTTCCGCTGGAGATGCAGGCTGCCGGTCCCCAGTATATTTCCACCATCGGCAATATCAACTGGTACTGCGGGTACCTGGTGACAGTGCTGTCAGGATTCACTTTTTACCTGTGGCAGGGGGAAAAGCTTCCCCGAAAAAAATGGGTGCGCATTCTCCTCTATGCCTGTCTGGGCGTGGGCTTCGGAACCCTGGTGACCCAGGGCAGCAGCAGCGGTATCGTGGCCCTGCTGATTCTGCTGGGGGTCTTTTATCTGTTTTCCATGAAAGACGGGGAGAAGCTGCAGCGGTTCTGGGCGGGCTGCAGTCTGCTGGCCGCCGTGTGCTGTATTACGCTGGTAATCCGGCTGATCCGGCCGGAGGCCATTACCTATGCGGAGACCACTACGGATCTGCTGACGCTGACGCCCCTGCCGGTGCTGATGCTGGGGGTATCCCTGCTGTGCCGGTATCTGGTGAAGCGCAGCTGCAGGAGCCATTGCTTCCGGGCCGGAGTATGGACGGCTCTGGGAATTACGGCCTGGGCAGCGGCGGGGGCGGCGGCAGCGGGCTATGTGATTCTGCTGGTGCTCAATACCCGGTATCCCGGCTGCATCGGCAGCCTGTCACAGCTGGGTGCCTTTACCTTTGATTCGTCCTGGGGCAGCAACAGGGGAATCACCTGGACGGCGGGGCTGACCTGTTTTCTGGATCAGGATCTGCTGGGGAAGCTGCTGGGCGTGGGGCCGGACGCCATGGGCATCTATATCCACAGCGGTGCCAATCCGGCGCTGAAGCAGCTGGTGGAGGAGTATTTCGGCAGTCTGATGCTGACCAACGCCCATAATGAATGGCTGACGGTGCTGATCAATGAGGGCCTGCTGGGGGCGGCAGGCTATATCGCACTGATGGTGACGGCCATCTGCCGGTATCTGAAAGCGGGCAAAGCAGATCCCCTGGCCGGTGCGGCCGGGATGGGGATTCTGGCTTATACCGTTAATAATGTTTTCAGTTTCCAGCAGGTGATGAGAACCTCGGCGGTATTTCTGATGCTGGGGATCGGCGAGGCCTGCCTGCGCAGCGGGAAAGGAGCAGCCGGAAATTGACTTTATCTGCGGTATCTGCTAGAATAGACAGCAGAAAGGGATGATGTTATCCTATGAAGATCGAAAGAGTGGATGAAAAAACAGTAAAGTGCTTCATTTCCAATGAAGAACTGGAGGAGTATGATATTACTTATAAGGATTTCCTGATGCGCAGCGACAAGGCGAAAGAGATTGTGGAGGGGATCATCGCCCAGGCAGTGGCGGAGGTGGATTATAAGCCCCCTCAGTTTGCCTTTGACCTGCAGATCATGATGCTGCCGGACAAGGGGATGATTCTGACCTTTTCCGAAAAGACGCCGGAGGATGTAAAAAACGGTGTGAATCTCATAAATTATCTGAAAGAAATGCGGCGGATACTGGGGGAAAAGCTGGGATTGGACGGCGAAACCTTTGCAGGGATGCTGGCACAGGCAGCTTCCAATGTGGCCGCAGCCTCCCAGACGCAACAGGCTAAACCGGAGACGGCGGTACATACGGCGGAGAGGCCAAATTTTGCGATTTTCAGGTTTTCCAGTATGCGGGAGCTTTGCGGATATGCCAATATTCTGCCGAAGAATCTGCGGGTGATCAGTCGGCTTTACCGGGATGGAGATGCCTATTATCTGTATCTGGAGCGTGGGGGCGCCTCCTATGAGCGCTATAGCCGTTCCTGCATTCGGGCAATGGAATTCGGTATCCTGTATGCAGCCACCGAGGAGAGAAAGATATATCTGGAGGAGCATGGGGAGTGTCTGATCCCTGAAAAAGCCATTGCACGGTTGAGATTATAAGAAAAGCAAAGAAAAAACTCCTGGAACACAGGAGTTTTTCTTCGCTTTTCCAGAATGATCTAAAGGCATTTGGCAGGCGTCCGCTTCTCCTGCATCTCTCGGGTTGCCCCCTGTCATACCATCGGCGTGTGGATCGGACGAATTCCTCCACCTCAAATGCTCTTGTCATTTACATATTGCTAAAACCAGATAATTATTCGGCAGGCGTGGCGTTCCCCTGCATCTCTTTTGACCCATAAGGTGTGTGGCTGCCACGAAATTGACCACCTCGAACAATTATCTGGGTAAAGCCTTTATATTGTATGTTTATTATAGGTCATTTATTCTTTCTTGTAAAGAATTTCTTTCGTTCTTAAATAACGGTTCCATCGTTTTTCATCAATCTTAAGAAATGTTATAATGGAATTCTTATATCCAGTTGGCTCTTGTGACGTGCATAACCGCAATACCGTCTGGAATCTTTCTCCTGCGTCTACGATCTCTTTCAAAATAACAGCCGTATACGGCTTATTCGCCTTAATTATGTAATCGGGGTCAGCCACTATGTTAGAAAAATATTGTGAAAATCTCTCGTAGTCATTGGGGTGCCTATCCTTTATATGCTGAATTTGATTGTCTGTAATAACAACCTCATCTGTTGTAATGTCATCTGTTATGCACTTATATATCTCTCGGTTTATCTTTCCTATGATATGCACTTCTGTTGCCCTCTTGTTTTTAACGCCTCTATAGTTTCAGATATTTTACAAATGGTATATTTTTGCCGCTAATTATATTGACAGTTGTACCGTGCGGGCTCAACAAAAAATGTAAACTGTCTGGATCAAAAAGTGGATTGCAGTGGTAGAACTGATTACATTTGCCTGCATTTATCTGCGTAATAAGACACTGGAGAATTCGGGCAGATGTGTACCGGCTGTTTCGGCAGGCAGACATAGGCAGTCTCTGTGATGAGCCGGGGCTGTCTGATAAAAAGTAACTATACCATTGATTTTCAGCAGCTATTAGATTAAAATAATATCTGAGTCATTAAAAATTTGTCATAGAATTAATTATGAAAATCAAAAAAGCCCGTAAAATTGGGCTTTTTGAAAATCGGCGTGACAGGATTTG
>JAGANP010000123.1 GCA_017624175.1 Lachnospiraceae bacterium
AAAGAGGAGAAAAGCTGAATGTGGCGGAGGCGACCACCGAGGAGGAAGTGGTGGATTTCGGTATGCGCTATGATCTGACGGTGCCCCTGGTGCGGTACTATTCCAACAATGCCGCCAATCTTCCCTCCCCTTTCAAGGCGCTGCAGATGGGCAGTGTGTGGCGGGCGGACAGACCCCAGAGAGGGCGCTACCGCCAGTTCATGCAGTGCGATATTGATATTCTGGGAGAGCCCAGCAATCTGGCGGAGATCGAGCTGATTCTGGCCACCACCACCACCCTGGGCAAGCTGGGCTTTCAGGGGTTTGAGATCCGGATCAACGACCGACAGATCTTAAAGGCCATGGCGGCCTACAGCGGTTTCGCAGAGGACGCCTATGACAGCGTATTTATCACGCTGGATAAGATGGACAAGATCGGCCTGGAGGGCGTGGAGGCGGAGCTTTTGGAGAAAGGCTTTGCCCGGGAGAGCGTGGAAAAATATCTGGGACTGTATCAGGAGCTGAACCGGCAGGAGAACGGGGTGGCTTATCTGGCAGAGACCCTGCAGGGAGTGCTGGACCCGGCAGTGACGGAGGGCCTGCAGGAGATCATCGACAGTGTCAGTGCCACCAAATCCTCTGATTTTAAGATGGTATTTGACGCCACACTGGTGCGGGGCATGTCCTATTATACCGGGACGATCTTTGAAATCTCCATGCCCCAGTTCGGCGCAGCCTGCGGCGGCGGTGGAAGATACGATAAAATGGTGGGAAAATTCACCGGACAGGATGTACCGGCCTGCGGCTTTTCCATTGGCTTTGAGCGGATTGTTCTGCTGCTGATGGAGAACGGCTTCAAGGTGCCCCGGCAGCCGAAGAAGGTGGCATACCTGATCGAAAAGGGTGTGGGCGGACAGGCCCTGTGCGAAATCATTGCCCAGGCCCAGGCGGCCCGGCAGGACGGCAGCCAGATTCTGGTGGCCCGTATGAATAAAAATAAAAAGTTCCAGAAGGAGCAGCTGACGGCGGAGGGCTACGAGGAGTTCGTGGAATTCTATAAGGAAGCGCTGAAAGGATGAAGGGACAACCGATAAATCTGAGGATAATGGGCAGATGCCGGATAGGTATAAGGAGGATACAATGGCAGAGTCAATGAAGGGATTGAAGAGATCTCACAGATGTGGAGAACTGAGCCTGAACAATGTGGGTGAGGAAGTCACCGTGATGGGCTGGGTACAGAAGCAGAGAAACAAGGGAGGGATTATCTTTGTGGATCTGCGGGACCGTGCAGGGATTCTGCAGGTGATTTTTGAGGAGAGCGACTGCGGCGCAGAGAATTTTGCCAAAGCAGAGAAGCTGCGCAGCGAGTATGTGGTCGCTGTAGTGGGAAAGGTGGAAAAACGCAGCGGTGCAGTCAATGAGAACCTGACCACCGGCCAGATCGAGGTGAGAGCCGCACAGCTCCGCATTCTGGCGGAGGCGGGGACCCCGCCTTTCCCGATTGAGGCGGATTCCAAGACCAAGGAGGAGCTGCGCCTGAAGTACCGTTATCTGGATCTGCGCAGACCGGATCTGCAGCGCAATCTGATCCTGAGAAGCAAGATTGCCACCACGATCCGGGCATTCTTAAGCCGGGAGGGCTTTCTGGAGATCGAGACCCCGATCCTGAATAAGTCCACGCCGGAGGGAGCCAGGGATTATCTGGTGCCCAGCCGTGTACATCCGGGGAATTTCTATGCGTTGCCCCAGTCTCCCCAGATCTTCAAGCAGCTGCTGATGTGTTCCGGCTATGACCGGTATTTTCAGATCGCCAGATGCTTCCGGGACGAGGATCTGCGGGCGGACAGACAGCCGGAATTTACCCAGGTGGATCTGGAGATGTCCTTTGTGGATGTGGATGATGTGATTGATGCCACCGAGCGGATGGTGGCGGAGGTGTGCCGGGAGGCCATTGGCCTGGAGGTACAGCTGCCCATCATGCGGATGACCTGGGACGAGGCCATGAACCGTTACGGCTCCGATAAGCCGGACACTCGTTTCGGCATGGAGCTGACCAATGTATCGGAGAC
>JAGANP010000124.1 GCA_017624175.1 Lachnospiraceae bacterium
CTGGCCCTCCTGCTGCTGATCATGGTGCTGCAGATTCTCCAGTCGGTGAAGAGATCCCGCCGCCGTCATAACAGAAAAAGATGAGGAAACAGGCAGCGCCAGCCCAGATAGTACAGCCCGGTAATGGCGGTCAGGATCAGCTTATGGACCACATATTCTCCCAGGGGCAGATCTGTGTCATGAATCATGCTGTAGGTCTGGGCAATGCAGGAGAGTCCTCCAAAGGGCAAAAGCATCAGAGTATACAGGGGACAGCGCTGTCCCAGCTGATTTAACCCGCCCGTGATCTCCAGCAGCGGAGAGATCCAGCAGCTGAGCCGGGGCAGAAAGAGTTGGGGGATCAGGTTCAGCAGATTGAACAGGATCATATAACCGCAGAGACTGATAATGCCCTGCAGCCCGGCCTGTACCGCTGCGTCCAGATGGTCCAGCAGACCGGCATTTTCGGAAGAACGCCGAAGGCCGGGGAGATTCCGGGCGGAATCGGAGAGCGATTTTCGCACCGTATGTTTTTCCCGGGGCGGCTCGGGCAGGCTGCGAAACATCGTCCGGCGCAGTAAAATGCCGTAGAGCAGAGCCGTTCCGTACATGCCCAGAAGGTAAGGCAGAACCAGCCTGCGCCCTAAGAGGGGCAGCACAAAGCTGCAGAAATACACCGGGCCGATATTGTTGCAGAAAGCCAGCAGGAAGCGGGCCTCCTCCCGGTTGATCTTCCCTGCCTGGTACAGCTGGGCCGCTACCCGGGCACCCATGGGAAAACCGCAGAGGAAGCCCATAAGGGCTCCGTAGCTGACCTCGGACCGGCAGCGCAGCAGCGGCCCGAGAAGCGGTCTGAACCAGCTTCCCAGCTTTTCAGACAGGCCCATACGGATCATCAGCCCGGACAGGATCATAAAGGGGAGCAGGGAGGGGATCATTTTGGAATACCAGAGCAGAAAGCCCTGGGCGGCAAAAGCCGCCGCTTCCTGGGAATGCACCAGAATCAGTATAAAAAGCAGTAAAAAACACAGAGTATATAGCATGGAGGCACCGCAGAAAAGAGGCTTTGTCTCAATATATGCGGCTACACAGAGAGTCATGATGAGATTGGACAAGCTGCTGGCAGACGCCGGGACAGGCACCCGCAGCCAGGTAAAGGAATATATCCGAAAAGGGCAGGTATCGGTGAATGGGGAAATCTGCAGGAAGCCGGAGCAGAAGGTCCGGGAGGAAATAGATCAGGTGTGCTGCAATGGACAGCCGGTTCGTTATGCCCGGTATCAGTATTATCTGCTGCACAAGCCCCAGGGGGTGATCACCGCCACGGAGGATCCCCGGGAAAAAACGGTGCTGGAGCTGCTTTCCGGTGTAAATACAGCGCATTTGTCCCCGGTGGGAAGACTGGACAAGGATACCGAAGGGCTGCTGCTTCTGACCAATGACGGGGAACTGGCGCACCGGCTTTTATCTCCCAGGCATCATGTGGACAAATGCTATCTGGTGCGCACTGCCGGTCCGGTGTCGGTCCAGGCGCTTCAGGCGCTGGAGCAGGGAGTGGATATCGGAGACGAGAAGCCCACAATGCCCGCAAAAGCCCGTCTGAAGGAAGATGGGGATCTGCTGTTGACGATCCAGGAGGGCCGGTATCACCAGGTCAAGCGGATGCTCAAGGCTGTGGGCAATGAAGTGATTTATTTAAAACGGCTGTCCTTCGGCAGCCTGACTCTGCCGGAGGATCTGAAGGCCGGTGAATTCCGTGCCCTGACAGCAGAAGAACAGGAGAAGCTTAGACATGACGTTTCAGGAAATATTACAGGATAAAAAGGCCTTTCTTTTCGATCTGGACGGCACGCTGGTGGATTCCATGTGGATCTGGGGACAGATTGATGTGGATTATCTGGGCCGTTTCGGCCTGGAGCCGCCCCCGGATCTGCAAAGCAGCATTGAGGGTATGAGTTTTAATGAGACGGCTCAGTATTTTAAGAACCGTTTTGCCATACCGGATTCCCTGGAGCAGATGAAAGCGGACTGGAACCGCATGGCCTGGGACAAATATCTGCGGGAGGTGCCGCTGAAGCCGGGAGTCGGGGAATTCCTGGCGTTTCACCGGGAACGGGGAATCAAAATGGCGGTGGCCAGCAGCAATTCCCGGGAGCTGGTGGAGGCCGTGATCGGCGTTCATGGACTGACCGATACCTTTGATGTCATTGTGACTGGTTGTGACGTGGCCCACGGAAAGCCCTCGCCGGATATCTATCTGGAAGCGGCGGCCGGGCTGGAGACGGCTCCGGTCCGGTGTCTGGTGTTTGAGGACATTATTCCGGGGATTTTAGCGGGCAGAAATGCGGGCATGCAGGTGGTTGCCGTGGAGGATGCCTATTCCCGGTATCAGGAGAAAGAGAAGCGGGAACTGGCCGATCTGTATATTACGGATTATCGGATGAAATAAAGCAAGCAGAGGAAGAAGCAATGTGGAGCGAAGCCTTTTTACCCATATGCAAACAGGATATGACGGACCGGCAGATTGAGCAGCTGGATTTTGTCTATGTGATCGGAGATGCCTATGTGGATCATCCCTCTTTCGGACATGCCATCATCAGCAGGGTTTTGGAAGCCCATGGCTATACCGTGGGGATCATCTCCCAGCCGGACTGGAAGGACGAGGAAAGTATCCGGATCCTGGGCAGGCCCCGGC
>JAGANP010000125.1 GCA_017624175.1 Lachnospiraceae bacterium
TAGGCAAACAGGGTGTTTTTATTTTCAATGGCAATCATGTTCTTTTCCACAATAATCTTGTCATCATTTTTGCTGTAAATCTTGATATTGTTGGTACCCAGGTCGATACCGAATGCGTTATTTGCCATAATACAGGCCCCTTTCTGGATTTTCGTAATATTTCATCTATGGTAAAAGCTTTGATTCCCGATAACTCATATATCTGTTGTCTCCGATAATAATGTGGTCCAGCAGCGGAATTCCCAGCATCTGTCCCATTCCGGCGATCTGCCCGGTGAGCTCCGTATCCGCCCTGCTGGGAGTAGGATCCCCGCTGGGATGATTGTGGATCAGGATAATGCTGACCGCCTGATGCTTCAGAGCTTCCAGGAAAATCTCTCTGGGGGAGATCAGCGCCATGGTGGCGCTGCCGCTGGTCATTACCGCATCCCGCAGCAGATGGCCCTTGGCATCCACGGAAACCAGTACCACGCACTCCGTTTTGCGGTGCCGCAGCTGTTCCATGTAATAGGCAGCCACCGTCTCGGGCTGCTGCAGGCAGATCCGTTCTCTGGCGGAGGCCGAAGCAATGCGCCGGGACAGCTCGGTGAGGCACTTGAGCTTCACCGCCTTGACCTGACCGATGCCGCTTAGCTCCATCAGGCGTTCCAGCGGGATATCATACAGGCCCAGCAGCCCCTCCCGGGAGGGATCGGCCAGCGCCAGTACCTCCTGGGCCAGTTCCAGAGCGCTTTTGTTCTTAGTACCCGTCCGCAGGATAATGGCCACCAGCTCGCTCTCCGTCAGGCTTTCCGGTCCGAAGCGGAGAAATTTCTCATAAGGCATGTCATCCTGTTTTATTTTTTCTAATTGGTTCATAGTCCTCCTGTCCGCCCTCTCCCATATGCGGCTTCCTGCAGGACTATCTGATAAACCGATATACAATCAGTGCAATGGCTACACCGATGACGCTGGCAATGGTGATCTGGATCTGCAGCCCGAAAGTCAGGATGATGAAGCCCAGATCCAGTACTATGGGATTGCTCAGCCCAAAGGTCTGACCGTAGTTCAGAAAGCTTCCGCTGAAGTAGGTCCCGATAAAGCGGCCGATCACAAATCCGATCAGTACCAGCACGATAAATACCCAGTTGATTCTCTTCATAGTATTCCCTCAACTTTCTTTTGTATTACTTTGTTTTTCATACAGTTTTTATTTTGACGTTCCGGAAAACGTCTTACTCATCTTATCATATTTTTGCGGTTCTGTATACACCTAATCCGAGATTTATAACCCGGATTTTTTCACTTTTTCTCCCGCTTTTGTGACATTCTCTGCGGTTACCAGCCCCTTATCGACAAGGGACTGCAGGGACTTTAAGATGCCGAATTTGGCATGCTGCCAGGTCAGTCCGCCCTGAAAATATACCGCATAGGGGGGCTTGATGGGACCGTCTGCCGACAGCTCGATGGAGGAGCCGGAGACAAAGGCGCCCGCCGCCATGATCACCTGGGCGTCATAGCCGGGCATATCCCAGGGCTCGGGGGTCACATGGCTGTCCACCGGAGCCGCCGCCTGAATGCCCTCACAGAAAGCGATCACACCCTCCGGACAGCCGAAGGTCACTGCCTGGATAATGTCATGCCGGGACTCCCTGCCGTCAGGCACTACCGGATAGCCCAGCTGCTCATAGATATTGGCGGCAAATATGGCGCCCTTTAAGGCTCCCGCAGTGACGGTGGGGGCCAGGAAAAGCCCCTGATAAAAGGCGCTCAGCGCTCCCAGGGAGGCGCCCACCTCCTTGCCCAGTCCCGGGGAGGTCAGACGGTATGCCGCATTTTCCACGCATTCCTTTTTCCCGGCGATATAGCCGCCGATGGGGGCCAGGCCGCCGCCGGGGTTCTTGATCAGGGAGCCCACCACCATATCCGCTCCCACGTCGCTGGGCTCCAGGGTCTCCACAAACTCTCCA
>JAGANP010000126.1 GCA_017624175.1 Lachnospiraceae bacterium
CCTCTGCCGGGGTAAGCATTGTTTTCCAGTTCCTGCTGTAATGATAACATTTTGCGTCCTCCTATTTTGAGTTCCGCAGCTATTTCGCTGCTGTTTTTGAGTTCCGCAGCTATTTCGCTGCTGTTTCATGAAAGAAAAACCACCTGAGCGCACACGGATAAGGTGGCTGCCCAGGCGGTCGGCTTATTCTACGTTTGCACTCCCTATGGGTCTTCCCATAACAGCCTTGCTGTCTTCCGCCAGTCGTGCAATGATCACTTCTATAGTACATGGTTTGCCGCATTTTGGCAAGTGCAGAAATCAATTTTTCTGAAAAATCCGACAGTTTTCCTCTTGCAGAACCATTCACGAAAACCAGCCCCTTCAGTAAAATGGACCTATATCAAAAAGTTCTTCTCCCAAGTCCACTTTTCCTACGATTTCTGCCATATTTCCGCCCTCTGGGCACAGCATGTGGACTTCTATGCAAAAAATACCCCTTGCAGTCCACTTTTTATCAAAAAAAGTGGACCCAGAAGCAGATTTTTTCAATATATGTCCATAATCTGTCCCATATGGCAGTAAATCACTGCAAAGCAGCCCCTATTAGTGGACTCAAACAGCAGAAAAATTTACACCTGTCCACGCAGTTTTCTGCTGACCGAAAACTGCCCATTGCACAGGAAAAGCCCCGAGTCAAATGACTCAGGGCTCAAAACCTACTCGTCTACGCTGTAATTGGGTGCTTCCTTAGTGATATGAATATCATGCGGATGGCTTTCTTTCAGAGATGCTGCGGAGATCTTGACAAATCTTCCGTTCTCTTTCAGTTCTTCAATATTGTGGGCGCCGCAGTAACCCATACCGGAACGCAGGCCGCCCATCAGCTGGAATACCGTATCCTCCACCATACCCTTGTAAGCCACACGGCCTTCCACGCCTTCCGGAACCAGCTTCTTGGCATTCTCCTGGAAATAGCGGTCCTTGCTGCCGTTCTCCATGGCGGAAATGGAACCCATACCGCGATATACCTTATATTTTCTGCCCTGGAACAGTTCGAAATCTCCCGGGCTCTCATCGCAGCCTGCAAAGATACTACCCATCATGCAGACATTACCGCCTGCCGCAATCGCCTTGGTGATATCACCGGAATACTTGATGCCGCCGTCTGCAATAATGGGGATCCCGTATTCCTTAGCCACAGAATAAGCATCCATCACGGCAGTAATCTGGGGCACGCCGATACCTGCCACCACACGGGTCGTACAGATGGAGCCGGGACCGATTCCCACCTTCACCGCATCGGCACCTGCCTCGATCAGGGCTCTGGTGCCCTCGCCGGTAGCCACATTCCCTGCAATGATCTGTACCTCGGGATACTTCTCCTTAATCATGCGGATGCAGCGCAGCACGTTCTCGGAATGACCATGGGCGCTGTCCAATACGATCACATCTACCTTGGCTGCCACCAGTGCCGCCACTCGATCCAGCACGTTGGCAGTAATACCCACAGCAGCTCCGCATAAGAGTCTACCCTGCTCGTCCTTAGCTGCCAGAGGATACTTGATCGTCTTTTCAATATCCTTAATGGTGATCAGGCCTTTCAGATTGAAGTCCTTGTCCACAATAGGAAGCTTCTCCTTGCGGGCCTTTGCCAGGATCTTCTTGGCCTCTTCCAATGTGATACCCTCGGGAGCCGTGATCAGGCCCTCAGAGGTCATGGATTCTTTGATCTTCTTGCTGAAGTCTGTCTCAAATTTCAGGTCACGGTTGGTAATAATACCCACCAGCTTACGTCCCTCAGTGATAGGAACGCCGGAAATACGGAACTTAGCCATCAGGTTATCCGCATCTTCCAGGGTGTGCTCGGGAGTCAGAGAAAAAGGATCCGTAATAACGCCGTTCTCTGAACGCTTTACCTTATCCACCTCTTCTGCCTGCGCTTCGATAGACATGTTCTTGTGAATGATACCGATACCACCCTGTCTGGCCATCGCAATCGCCATACGGTGTTCCGTAACAGTGTCCATGCCTGCACTCATCATCGGAATGTTCAGCTTGATTTTCTTAGTAAGCCATGTCGTCAGGTCTACCTGATTGGGCACCACCTGAGAATACGCCGGTACCAGCAGTACATCATCAAAGGTAATGCCTTCGCCAATAATCTGTCCCATTTTCTCTCCTCCTGTGTTTATTCCTGCGGGCAGCGGGCCAGGCAGCCATGTTTGCATGAATATCTGGCAGATGCCGCAGGTGGCGAATGCCCCGCCAGCTTGCGGCGGGGTATTTGACTTGATTTTCATTCGAGTGTAACAAAATTGACAGCTGATGTCAACTGTCAATTTGTGTTTTCTTAATTCGTAAATACTTTTCTCGGCGCCGCATTGCGCATGGCCTTTACCATTTCCTCGGAGGGACTCAGGATCAGCTTTTCCCCGCCCTCATAGAACAGTGCATAGCGCAGATCCGGCTTCAGCTCCTCACCGATGCTGTAATCCTTGATCTTTACCTGGCGATTCTTGTAGTTATCCAGCTGATAGGAATGAATCGGCGCCAGAATCTCCATCCGATCCAACTGATAGGTGGCCACACGCTTCCGCTTGCTCTTAGCCATTACCTTATCAATTACCAGCTCTCTATCCAGATACAGATATTCATACTCCAGATCAGAATACAAATTCACAAAATAAGCCCCTACACCGGTAACCACTGCTGCAATCAGCGCCAGCGAAAATCCCATCAGCATCAGCAGTACAAACACAACCGTCAACGCAATCAGCAGGTATTTCAAAAGCTTCATCCCTGTTTTCTGTTTTGCCTTTACCAGACATTCCACATAAGTCTCACTCATACGTATACCCTATCCTTTATTCAGATTCACCCAACCGTTTCGGTCTATTAAAATGATATAACAGATGAAAC
The DNA here is from genome assembly GCA_017624175.1 of Lachnospiraceae bacterium. Taxonomy (GTDB): domain Bacteria; phylum Bacillota; class Clostridia; order Lachnospirales; family Lachnospiraceae; genus Acetatifactor. The sequence continues at coordinate 2,902 of JAGANP010000126.1, forward strand.
AAACATGCAAGATTCTATTCCCTAAAAAATCATTTTTTATCCTTTTTTTATATTCTGATAACGAACACTTTATTGACAGGCCGAATCTAAACCCTTATATTTGAATCTATGGAAAGTCCTCCGGCCAGGCATACTATGCCGGGGACAGTCAGGAGGATATACAAATGCCGGTAATGGATGAATTCCGTGAAGAACGGGAAGCAATGAAGCAGAAAAGTTTTAAGGAAAAATTCCAGTATTTTGTAGATTATTATAAATGGCATGTGATCGGCGGAGTTCTTGCGGTTGCTTTTGCGGTCTCCCTGATTCACAGCATCGTTACCCACAAGGATTATGCTTTTTATTACGCTTTCCTCAACACCTACCAGACCCCGGCATCCGAAACCTTCCGGGAAGACTTTGCCGCCCAGGCAGGGATCGATCTGGAAAAATATGAGGTCATGCTGGACACAGATCTGTATATAACCGACAACGTATATGACGAGAACAATGTGGGCACTGTGGAGCGTCTGATGGTCTATATTGCTGCCGGAGATATTGATGTTATGGCCGGAGATGTAAACTCCATGAACCGGTATACCTACAACGGAACCTTTATGGATCTGCGGCAGCTATTGCCCGAGGAGCTGCAGGCCGTACTGGAACCTTATTACTATTATATGGACGGCGCCGTAGCCGATGAGATTAACGAGCATCAGGAGATAGGGGAAATAGACTATGTACCGCAATACCCTGCCAATCCCTCTGATCCGGAGAGCATGACGGATCCCATTCCCGTGGGATTGTATATTCAGGATTGTGCCCGGATCCAGGAGTCTTTCATTTTTAAAGAAAGTGAAGCCGTTATGTGTATCGTCGCTAATGCGGAAGATCCCAACACTGTTTTGGAGTATATTCGATTTGTTTTTGATCTGGAGAATTAAAAAGAAAGGCCGGATTCCCATTAAGAATCCGGCTCTTTTATTCTTTTCTGTCCCTTTTTCCGTATCCTTACAGCAGCTCTTTCAGCAGTGCATTGACGCTGGCAGGATCCGCTTTCCCTTTCATGGCTTTCATGGTCTGGCCCACCAAAAAGCCGATAGCCTTTTCCTTGCCGTTATGATAATCCGCTACGGACTGGGGATTGGCCGCAATTACTTCTTCTACGGTTTTTCGCAGGGCGCCCTCGTCATTGACGGTTTTCAGTCCCTTTTCCTCCACGTACTGTATCGGATTAATGTCCTCTGCAAACATGACCTCGTAAACTTCCTTGGCCACACTGCCGTTGATCTCCTTTTTCTCCACCATTTCGATCAGCGCTGCCAGATGGGGGGCGCTCACCCGGATATCCTGGGGATCCATCTCCTGCTCCTTTAACAGACGCAAAGTCTCTCCCATCAGCCAGTTGGATACCTTTTTGGGCTGACCGCAGATCGCCACCGTGGCCTCGAACAGATCCGCCATATGCTTGCTGCCGGTGATGATCTCAATATCGTAATCCGGTATATCATATTCCGTCTTGTACCGCACCATCTTTTCCGTGCGCAGCTCCGGCTGTCTGGCTCGGATACTTTCCAGAAACTCCTCGCTGATTCGAATGGGCACCAGATCCGGATCCGGGAAATACCGGTAATCCTGAGCATCCTCCTTAGAACGCATGGCATAGGAAGCGCCCTTGGTGTCATCCCAGCGTCTTGTCTCCTGCTGCACGGCTTTTCCCTCTTCCAGCAAATCGATCTGTCGGTTTTTCTCCCCCTCAATGGCTCTGGTGATGGCATGAAAGCTGTTCAGGTTCTTCATCTCCGTGCGGGTACCGAAAGTGGTCTCTCCTTTTTCCCTTACCGATAGATTCACATCCGCCCGCATGGACCCCTCCTGCAGCTTGCAGTCGCTGGCTCCCAGATACTGGATGATCAGACGCAGCTTTTCCAGATAGGCAATGACTTCCTCTGCGCTGCGCATATCCGGCTCCGAGACGATCTCGATCAGCGGCACGCCGGAACGGTTATAGTCCACCAGCGTACATTCCTCCCAGGTGTCATGAATCAGCTTTCCCGCGTCCTCCTCCATGTGAATCTCATGGATTCCGACCTTTTTGCCGCCCTCCGGCGTGTCTATCTCCACATAGCCGTTACGGCAGATGGGCAGATACAGCTGGGAGATCTGATAATTCTGGGGATTGTCGGGGTAAAAATAGTTTTTCCGGTCAAATTTACAGTATCGGGTAATCTCACAGTTTGTCGCCAGGCCTACGGCGACGGCATATTCCAGCACCTGTTTATTAAGCACCGGCAGCGAACCGGGCATGCCGGTGCAGACAGGGCAGGTATGGGAATTGGGCCTGCCGCCGAAAGCGGTGGAACAGCCGCAGAAGATCTTGGTACGGGTAGCCAGTTCCACATGCACTTCCAGGCCGATGACGGTTTCATATTCTTTTGCCACTCTTGTGTCCTCCTATTTAAAGTTCCGCAGTTATCCTGACAGTACCATCCCTGCAGAGCAATTTCCGGCTGCTTCGCATCCGTAAATTCTCTGGGCACTGTCTGGATAACTGCTGTTTTAAAGTTCCGCAGTTATCCATGCAGCGCCACTCCCGCAGAGTAATTTCCGGCTGCTTCGCATCCGTAAATTCTCTGGGCGCTTCATGGCTCACTGCTGTTTTAGAGTTCCGCAGCCTGTTCATAGGTATAGGCTGCCTGAATCAGCTTTTTCTCCTGGAAGCAGTCTCCGATCAGCTGCAGACCGATGGGCAGCCCCTTTGTATCCTTTCCGCAGGGTACACAGATACCCGGCAGGCCTGCCAGATTTACGGATATGGTGTAGATATCTCCCAGATACATCTTAATGGGATCTGCCAGGCTCTCCCCCAGCTTCGGCGCTGTGGTGGGCGCCACCGGCCCCAGGATCAGGTCATATCTGGCGAAAGCCTCGTCAAAGGCTTTTTTAATCATTGCTTTTACTTTCAGTGCTTTCAGATAATAGGCATCGTAATAACCGGAGCTTAATGCGTAAGTGCC
>JAGANP010000127.1 GCA_017624175.1 Lachnospiraceae bacterium
ATCCGCAGACAAAAGCAGACGGCGCTGGCCGTTTCCCGTCTTGATGGTCAGCAGCAGCTCATCGTTTTCCGGCTGTGCAATCTTATATAATCTGCCTCCCAGGCAGGTGTCGTTCAATTCTTTTACAATGCAGGCAATGGTTACGCCGTCAAAAGCCATGGTCAGGTCCTCCGAATTCTGAGTGTTCTGTAACGCTTCAGAGTCCATTCCTAAAAGCGTCTCTGCGGGACTCTGAATAGTTCCATTATAACAAAATGCGGAGAAATGACAAGGGTTTTCCTGCTTCACGTACTTGACTATCCGGGGAATCTACACTATAATAAATTGGAATATGGTAATACGAAAGAGAACGGTTTGGGATTCCGCCGGGCGGAATCATGGGGGACAGTATGATTAAGAGTATGACAGGCTTCGGCAGATGTGAGATCGCCGAGAACAATCGGAAATTTACTGTGGAAATGAAGTCCGTAAACCACCGGTATCTGGATGTGAATATCAAGATGCCGAAGAAGCTGAACTATTTCGAGTCGGCGATTCGTGCGGAACTGAAAAACTATATCTCCCGGGGAAAGGTGGATCTGTTCATCACCTATGAGGATTACACGGAGAACAATGCCAGCATCCGCTACAACAGAGAGCTGGCGGCGGAGTATATGAAGTATCTGCGGCAGATGCAGGAGGATTTCGGGCTGGACGACGATATCCGGGTATCCACTCTGTCACGATATCCCGAGGTATTCTCCATGGAGGAGCAGAATATTGACGAGGAGGAGCTCTGGAAGGAGCTGCAGAAAGCCATCCAGGGCGCTGCGGAGGGCTTTGTCCAGACCCGTATCGTGGAGGGAGAGCACCTGAAAGAGGATCTGATCGACAAGCTGGACGGCATGCTGAAGCTGGTGGACTTTATCTCGGAGAGATCCCCCCAGATTGTGCAGGAGTACCGGCAGAAGCTGGAGGAAAAGGTCAGGGATCTGCTGGGGGATGCCCAGGTGGATGAGAACCGGCTGCTGACAGAGGTCACGATCTTTGCCGACAAGGTATGCGTGGATGAGGAACTGGTGCGGCTGCGCAGCCATATTGAGACCACGAAGAAGACCCTGCAGGAGGGGGGCAGTATCGGCCGCAAGCTGGACTTTATTGCCCAGGAGATGAACCGGGAGGCCAATACCACCCTTTCCAAGTCCAATGACCTGGAGATCTCCAACTGCGCCATCGAGCTGAAGACGGAGATTGAAAAGGTCCGGGAACAGATTCAGAATATTGAGTAGCGGTAAGGAATAGAAGCATGAACAGTTTAATTCATATCGGTTTTGGCAATATTGTCAATACCAGTAAGATTATCGCCATTGTCAGTCCGGAGTCGGCGCCCATCAAGCGGCTGGTGCAGCGGGCCAAGGAGGAGGGTACCGCCATCGACGCTACCCAGGGCCGCAAGACCAAAGCGGTGCTGGTGATGGAACAGAATCAGATCGTGCTGTCGGCACTGCTGCCGGAGACCATTGCCGGCAGAGCCCAGGCAGAGAGTGGAGGAAATGAAGATGAGTAAAGGAATCCTGACGGTGATTTCCGGGTTTTCCGGTGCGGGGAAAGGGACGCTGATGAAGAAGCTGACCCAGGACTATGACAATTATGCGCTGTCCGTGTCCATGACCACCAGAGCGCCCAGAGAGGGAGAGCGGGACGGGATAGAATACTTTTTTGTGGATACGGAGACGTTTCAGGAGCGTATCCGGCAGAACCGGATGATCGAATATGCCTGCTACTGCGGGAATTATTACGGCACGCCCAGGGATTATGTACAGGAGCAGTTAGAGGCGGGCAAGGACGTGATCCTGGAGATTGAGATTCAGGGGGCGCTGCAGATCCGGAA